>NZ_CALBEX010000196.1 GCF_937889215.1 uncultured Limnohabitans sp. | reverse complement strand
CAACCACTTCAAAGCGTCGAGCGATTGCGCAATGGCCTCGGCAGCCGGGATGGTGCGCGACTTGAGCGCCACCACCACCGCGTCCACATCGGCGGCCAGTGGCGACGCAGGTACGCCAATGGTCTGCACCACCCGCATGCCCGAGCGCACCAGGTTGTTGGCCAGGTCGGTGGCGCCGGTGAAGTCGTCGGCAATACAACCGAGTTTGATTTTCATGCCTTGCCTTTCGGCAACTCGATGCCCGGGAAAATCTTGATGACCGCACTGTCGTCTTCTTTGGCAAAGCCCGCTGTGCTGGCTTGCATGAACATTTGGTGCGCGGTGCTGGACAGCGGCAGCGGGAACTTGCTGGCACGCGCCATGTCGAGCACGATGCCCAAATCTTTCACAAAAATGTCCACGGCTGAGAGCGGCGTGTAGTCGGCCGCCAGCACATGGGCCATGCGGTTTTCAAACATCCAGCTGTTGCCCGCGCTGTTCGTGATCACCTCGTACAACGCCTCGGCGTCCACGCCTTCGCGCAGGCCCAGCGCCATGGCTTCGGCAGCGGCCGCGATGTGCACACCCGCCAGCAACTGGTTGATGATCTTGACCTTGCTGCCCGCGCCCGCGCTGTCGCCCAGCTTGTAGACCTTGGCGGCCATGGCGTTCAAAAACGGCTCAGCCACGGCATAGGCCTCGGGCTTGCCCGCCGTCATCATCGTCATCTGGCCAGAAGCCGCTTTGGCCGCACCGCCCGAAATCGGCGCATCCACATAGCGCAGACCCATGGCTTCGAGGCGCGCTTCCAAAGCCACCGACCAGTTCGGGTCCACGGTGGAACACATCACGAACACGCTGCCGGGCTTCATGCTGGCGGCGCAACCGGGGGTGCTGGCATCGCCAAACAACACGGCTTCGGTCTGGGCGGCGTTGACCACCACCGACACGACCACATCACACGCTGCGCCCAGCGAGGCCAGCGTGTCGTGCGCTGTGCCGCCCGCGCTCGTGAACGCCTCGGCCACCTCGCGGCGCACGTCAAACACCTGCACGCTGTGCCCGGCGCGGCGCAGCGAAGACGCCATGCCCGAGCCCATGGCCCCCAAACCGATCAATCCGACTGTGGTCATGGCTGTGCTCTCAATCCAATTTGATGTTGGCAAACGCTGCCACGTTTTTCCATTTGGCGGTATCGGCTTGCATGAAGCTGGCCAAGCCTTGGCTGTTGGCCCATGCGGGCTCTGCGCCCGACTTGAGCATGGCGGCCTTCACTTCGGGCATGTTGGCCACGCGCTCCAGCGCTTGCTCCAGCTTTTGCTGTATGGGGGCTGGCAAGCCCGCAGGTGCGGCCACGCCAAACCAAGAGAACACCTGGAAACCCTTCATGCCTGCTTCTTCCATGGTGGGCACATCGGGCAAGGCGCTGCTGCGCATGGGGGTGGTCACCGCCAAAGCTTTCAGCTTGCCCCCCTTGATCAGGCCCAGTGCCGAGGGCAGGTTGTCAAACATCATGTTCACTTCGGTCGCCATCAGGCCGGTTTGCGCGGCAGCGGCACCCCGGTAAGGGATGTGCGTGACAAACGCGCCCGACTGGCTCTTGTACAACTCGGCGCTCAGGTGCAGCGAGGTGCCCTGCCCGTTCGACGCGTAATTGAGCTGGCCGGGCTTGGATTTGGCCAACGCGGTGAGTTCGGCGACCGAGTTGATGCCCGAAGTCGGGTGGACCATCAGCACATTGGGCACGCGGCCCAGCAGGGCCACTGGGGCAATTTGCTCGGGCTTGTAAGGCAGCTTGCTGTAAAGCGCCGGGCTGATCGTCAGGGGCGGCGAAGCCATGAGCAGGGTGTAGCCATCGGCGGCGCCACGGGCTGCTTCGGCTGCGCCCAGGTTGCCACCGGCACCGGGCTTGTTGTCGATGACGATGGGCTGGCCCAACTCATTGGACAATTTGGGGCCAATCAGGCGCGCCATGTTGTCGATCAGGCCGCCGGGTGGGAAAGGCACGACCAACTTGATGGGGCGGGTGGGCCACGCCTGGGCCGAAGCGGTCGGCGCAATAAAGGGTGTGGCGATGACCAAGGCAGCGGCTGCTGCGATCCAATTTCTGCGTTGCATGCGGTATTTCCTGTTGATAATTGATCAGGTCATCATACAAATTTTGAAGGCGCTTGGCATCAGGGTGAATACGGGGATGGACGGG
>NZ_CALBEX010000195.1 GCF_937889215.1 uncultured Limnohabitans sp. | reverse complement strand
AGTAGTGCCCCATCAGCTTGTTGAGCATGCATTTCTCCTGAACAGCCATTAATGTACGAACTGGTTAGTTTTTTAAATATACGCGTTTACCCTGATTCAAGATCGCCAAGGCGGTCTATCAGTTATGCCTCAATTCAATAGGCCACGAAGCGCTGGATCATGTCCACCACATGCTCACGCTTGAGCGTCTGGGCTTTTTCAGCGCTGGCCTTGTCCTGAAAAATCACCCCAAAGGTGTGGCGGTTGGACACGTTGAAAAACGTGAAGGCCGAAATGGCCGAGTGGATGTCGACCGGCGTCAGCCCGGGCCGAAACACCTCTTGCGCCAAGCCCCTTTCGTAAAGGCTGCGCACCGATTCGATGGCCTGGCTGTTGAGCTGCTGGATACTTTGACTTTGGCGCAAATAATCGCCGCGCTGGATGTTCTCGTTCATCACCAGGCGGATGAAGTCTTCGTTGTCGCGGTGGTGGTCATACGTGAATTCCACCAACTTTTGCAGCGCTTGCATGGGGGGCAAATCGTCCAGGTTCAAGCCGGCCTCAATGGCCCGCATGCGCCGGTACGCCTCCTCCAGCACCGCCAAGTACAGCCCATCTTTGCTGCCGAAGTAGTAATAGATCATGCGCTTGCTGGTGCGCGTGGCCGCCGCAATCGCGTCAATGCGTGCGCCGCTCAGGCCCTTGTCGGCAAACTCGTGGGTGGCCACCTTGAGGATTTCGGCCATGGTGCGCGCCGGGTCGTTGGTGCGCCCGGTTTCCTTGGCGCTGCCTTCGGTGGTTCCGGTGTCGGCTTCGTTTGCCGCCGTGGCTTGAGGCGCGGGCATTTCTGGGGCTTTCATCGGTGTTTATGTACCAGTTGGTTCATTCGGCCAAGTATAGGTCGGCTGATCGCTCGCCAGGCAGCACACCACCGCAAAACGCCACACCAGCGGTCAAGCCTGAGACTGCGCCCGTGGCAAACGACCGTTATATTGGCCAGCTCAGCCACCTCTTACAGAAAGCACACATGACCCACATCGGCATGATCGGCATTGGCATGATGGGCCACGGCATCGCGAGCAATTTGCTCAAGCATGGCCACCACCTCACCGTCCTGGAACACGCGGGCAACCAACCGCTGGACACGCTGCTGGCGGCGGGTGCGCACACCTGCGCCACACCCCAGGCCCTCGCGGCGCAATCGGACGTGGTCATTTTGTGCGTCACCGGCACGCCGCAGGTCGAGGCGGTGCTGCTGGGAGACGACGGCGTCCTGAAAGGCCTGCGGCCGGGCACCATCGTCATCGACTGCTCCACGGCCGTGCCTACCTCCACTGAAAAAGTCGCGGCCTTGGTCATCGCCCAAGGCGGGCGGTTTTTAGATTCGCCCATGACGCGCACCCCCAAAGAAGCGGCCGAGGGCCGGCTGAACTTGCTGGTGGGCGGTGACGCGGCACTGTTCGAAACCTGCAAACCCATCCTGGCCTGCTTTGCAGAAAACATCGTGCACACCGGGCCGATTGGCTCAGGCCACCGCATGAAGCTTTTGCACAACTACGTGTCGCTGGGCACCGTGACGCTGCTGGCCGAGGCCGCGGCTTGCGCCCAGCGCGCCGGCGTGGATGCCCACACCTTTGTCGAAGTGCTCAGCAAGGGAGGCGGCTTTGGCGCGGCGCTCGACCGCCTGAAACCCACGCTGCTGTCGGGCGACACCTCGGGCCTGCGCTTTTCCATGAGCAACGCACTCAAGGACCTGAGCTACTACAACCAAATGGCCATCGACACGCAGGCCGACCACACGGTGGCACAGGCCGTCAAAAACACGCTGGAAGCCGCCTGCCAAGAAGGCAACCCGAACGCGCTGGTGCCCGAGTTGGTGGCGTTGCTGGCCAAACGCTGATGGGTCGCTGCGCAAGCGCATGGCTGTCGTAACTGAAGGAGCGACCTACGGAAAAAGATCGGCCAGCATGAGACACCACATGGGCATCCATCTTTGGACAGGTCGGCACCTTCAGGTCAGGCATTTTTAGGCTTGCAGCCTCTTCGTAGGTCGGTGCCTTCAGGTCCGACAATCCTGGCATTTCAGCATGGCGCTTTGAGCAGTTGCGGATCCTCAATCTGCCCCAAGCCTCTGCGTCTTGCGCATGGTGATCACCCCGAACGGGCAGCGACGCTCGCACTGGCTGCAGCCGGTACAACGCTCGGTGTCAATGTGCGGCAGCAGCATGGCCCCAGCATCCAAGCCGCATCACACCAGCGGCACCGTCAGCTTGGCAATCACCGCCGCCGTATCGGGCCGCACCCCGCGCCACCATGCAAAGGCCTCGGCCGCCTGCTCAGCCAGCATGCCCACACCATCGGCCAGATGCGTGACGCCCGCTTGCTGCGCCAGCTGCAAAAACGGCGTGAGGCCTTTGCCGTAGGTCAGGTCATAGGCCAGGCAGCCGGGTGCAAACACGCTGGCGGGCAATGGCGGCAACTCGGCCGTGAGGCTGGACGAGCTGGCGTTGAGCACCACGTCAAACGCCTGTCCCTGCAAGTCGGCATAGCCCAGCCCCTGCACCGGCACCTTGCCCGTCTGGTGCTGCTGCGCCAACGCCGCCAACTCCTGCGCCTTGACCACCGTGCGGTTGACGATCACCAGCTCGGCAGGTTGCTCGGCCAACAGCGGCAGCAAGGCCCCGCGTGTGGCGCCCCCCGCGCCCAAAATCAACACGCGCCGCCCTTGCAGCGGACAGCCGAGGTTGTGCAACACATCGCGCACCAGGCCCACGCCGTCAAAGTTTTCGGCATACACCTTGTCACCCTCGAACTTCATCGCATTCACCGCCCCCGCCATCTGCGCGCTGGGGGCCAGGTCGGTGGCGTAGGCAAAAGCGTCGAGCTTGAAAGGCGCAGTCACGTTCATGCCCCGCCCGCCCGAAGCCCGAAACGCGTCCACCGTGGCAGCAAATTCGCCCAAGGAGCCCAGCAACTTGCCGTAGTCGATGTCTTGCCCCGTGACCTGCGCAAAAGCGCTGTGGATCAAGGGTGATTTGCTTTGCACAATGGGGTTGCCGATCACGGCGTAGCGGTCTGTCATGGGGAAATTCCGGAGTAATTTTCATTGCAAGGGAGTCGATCTTAGCCGCCCAGACAAGGCCCTGCCCCACGTCAGCTGGCCGACTCACAACACCAGCGCACGCAAACTGAGCAGGGGCAAAGGCGGGGTTTCCGAATGTGCCAAACGGTGGCAATTGGCGCACAGCACCGCCACATCGTCCAAGCTCGTCAGGCGCTCGCCTTCTGACACAGGTTGGAGATGATGAACATCGAGCTGGCTGTCCACCTTGGGCTTGAATCCGCAGGCCATGCAGGCCTTGCCATGATGGGCCAAGGCTTTTTTGCGCACCGACGGATCGCGCTCGTAACGGGTCAGCGTCACTTCCAGCGCCCGCCCTTCGGCAAAGGTCTTGCGCCCCTGCCAAGCCGTGGCAAAACGGCGAGGCACAAAAGCCGCAATGTGCACAAAGCGCCCGTCCAGAATGTGGATGGTGCATTGCGCATCGGGCGTGCGCAGGCCCCGGCCGATCACCTGACGCATGCGGCGCACCGCTGTGTTGCGCGTATCCAGAAAACGGCTTTCTGTCTTGCCGTCCAACACCACTGGCGCTTCGTAGGGGATTCGGGGAATCACAATCGACCGCCAACGCGAAGGCGTGTCCAGCCCGGCCCATGCGCCAGCGGCGATCAATACAGCAGCGCCTGGCGAGCCTGCCATTCGGCTGGCCGCCTGCCCGGCGGTTTCGTCACTTTGGCGCACCGTGGCAAAAGGCAAAGTCTCGCCCAAGCGCTGCGCCAGCGCGTGGCTAGGCGTGACCACCAGCACAGGCCCCAGCAACGCGGCGTCGCGCACGGTCTGCACCGTGCGGGTCCACCAGGGCTCGCTGTCCACGACCAAATCGGCCACTTCAAACTGCAAGTGCCCACGCTGCTCGGCAGTCAATGTCCATGTCGTGCATGGCCCGCAGGTTGGCCACAAAACCCACGCGCCCGACATGCCACGACTCCAAATGCGCGGCACTGGCGTGCCAGACGCCTTGGGTGCGCTGCAGGGGCAAGTCGTTGTGCGCCTGCTCCAAGTCGCCTGTGGCCTCGAACTTCAGGGCGGCCAGCAGTCCGTCGAGCGTCATGTAGCCGCCCTGTTACGCGACCAAAGGGCTGGCCAGCGTCAGCGTGATCTTGAAAGCATCCAAAGGAAATCCTCGCCCGAATTAAATGAAACATTTATGATTTATAAGAAGGCTTATAAATGTATCTGATGATTCACATTCAACGCTTGAAACCCATACCCATCACTACAATAAAATACGCTAATCGCGTACACTCAACATGCTCACTGTCATCGAAACCCCGATATTTCAGCGCATGGTGGTGGACGTCTTGCCCGACACCGAGCGGAACTTGCTGATCGCATGGATCGCTGGCAACCCCTTGGCAGGGGACGTCATTGCGGGCGTTGGCGGTCTGCGCAAAGTGCGTTGGCAGCGCC
>NZ_CALBEX010000194.1 GCF_937889215.1 uncultured Limnohabitans sp. | reverse complement strand
CACGGCTTCGAAGTCGGCGTCGCTGTAGTTGAGGCTGAAGATCAATCGACCCGTTCCCACCCAACTGAGCGCCAATCCATGCAGCCTGAGGTAGTACTGCAGCATCCAGTTGTAACGGCTGGGCTGGGTGTAAAAGAGTGTCCAGACGCTCGACATGTTGGCCGCTTGCAAAGGCAGTTCATGCTTTTGCATGGTGCTGTTGAACAGCGCAGCTCGGTCATTCCAGCGCTCGTCCAAACCTTCGTAAATGGCCTTGATTTCAGGGGTGTCCAGTTGTTCCAGAAAGACCGACATGGCACCCATGACCCCAGGGTGTGCGTTGAATGTGCCACGCGCAAAGCAAATATCGGCCGGGCGTTTTTCATCGAATCGGCGCATCCATTCGCGCTTGCCGCACACCACACCGACGGGAAATCCACCGCCAAGAGTTTTGCCATAAGTGACCATGTCGGCCTGCACGCCAAAGTAGGCTTGCGCGCCCCCTGCGCCCAATCGGAAGCCCAAGAAAACCTCGTCAAATACCAATGCAATGCACTTTTCTGTGCAGACCTGTCGCAAGGCCTTGAGCCAAGTGGTGTAAGCCTCGCGGTCATACGCGGCGCGTCGGCTGCTGTCCACCAGGGTCGAGTCGCCAGGTGCATTCGCGTTGGTGTGCAGCGCCTGCAGGGGGTTGATCAGCACGCAAGCGATGTCCTTGCGGGTGCGCAGCACTTGCAAGCTGCGCTCGTTCATGTCGCTCAGGGTGTAGGTTTCGCGCGGTGGCATCGGGTTGCCTGGACCGGGCTGCACGTCCTCCCACCAGCCGTGGTAGGCCCCGCAAAAACGCACGATGTTTTTGCGGCGCGTGTGGTAACGGGCCAAGCGCACGGCTTGCATCACGGCTTCGGTGCCCGACATGTGAAACGACACCTCGTCCAGGCCGGAAATGGCTTTGAGGCGCTCGGCGTTGCCAGCCACCACCGGGTGGTAAGAACCCAGCACTGGGCCCAACGCTTGGGTGCGGGCCATGCCCTCGGCCATGGTGCGTTTGTAAAAGTCAGCGCCGAACACGTTCACGCCATAAGAGCCTGTCAGGTCGTAAAAAACCTGACCGTCCAGATCGGTGACTTGCACGCCTTGGGCCGATTGCAAGAACGAGCCGACCTTCAGGTTCTCGCGTACCACCGGGCTGAACTGGAAGGGCACGCGGTAGGCCGCGATGAATTGCATGTCAGAGATGTTCTCGCGTGCCGCCGCAGTGGCCTCGATGCTCAGGCGATGGCGCGTTTGCAGCGTTTGCCCCAAGGAAAAAAAGGCCGCGCGGCGTTGCGCTTGAATGTCCGAGGGGGCGCCGTCGCAGCCGAAAAATTCAGCCTCATCGAAGCCGTAACCGGGCAACCAGCGCGCCAGCCGTTTGGCCATGCGCGAGTGCCCGGCCAGCGAGCGGTGCTTGGCACGCGAAAGTTGTATGCGCCGATGCAGGCTTGGGGCCAAAGCGGCCAATACGCCCAAACTGATCCAAGTGGGGTTCACAGCAGTTTCCTTGTGTCAATGAAATTTCTTTTTATTCAAATTGAGTGACAACATGATGAAGATTCGACAACTTTTCCAAAAGTGGATGCTGCAAGAAGACCTGAACTTCTTGCTCACCAACCGCATTCCGCGCATCACCCTGACCCGATTCATGGGCTGGTGGAGCCAGATCCGACACCCTTGGGTGGTCAAGTCGTCCATGGCGGTTTGGCGCTTGTTCAGTGACCTGGACTTGAGCGATGCCAAGTACTCAAAATTTGACAGCTTGCATGCGTGCTTCACGCGTGAGCTCAAGCCCGGGGCTCGGGTGGTCAACCCGGACCTCTCGTTCATGACCTCGCCTTGTGATGCCATCGTTGGCGCGTGCGGCACCATCATGCAGGGTCAGGTGTTTCAGGCCAAAGGTTTCCCGTACCAGTTGGAAACTTTGCTGGGTACATCCGCGCGCTGTCAGCATTGGCCTGCCGAGCTGGAAGGGGGCACCTACATCACGTTGCGCCTGACCAGCAGCATGTACCACCGCTTCCATGCGCCGCATGATGTGCAGCTCCAGCATGTGACTTACATCTCGGGGGACACCTGGAATGTGAATCCGGTGGCGCTTGCGCGCGTACAAGAGCTGTTTTGTAAAAACGAACGGGCGGTCTTGCACATGCAAACGCAAGAGGGCGTGCCGTTCTTGATCGTGCCCGTGGCGGCTGTGTTGGTGGCCAGCATGCGCTTTCATGCGGTCGATGTGTTGCTCAACCTGCGCTACAAAGGCCCGAACGAAATGCCCTGTGATGCGGCCTATGCCAAGGGCCAGGAAATGGGTTGGTTCGAGCATGGCTCGACCATCTTGGTTTTTGTGCCGAAGGGCTTTGCCTTGGCGGAGGGCATTGCGCCCGGCGAGCAGATTCGCATGGGCCAAGCCTTGCTCCAGACCTCTTGAGCATTGCTGACGGTCAAAAAAACGGGCCCGTCATGCGGGCCTGTTGATTTTTAGCGTCCGAGCGTTCAGTATTTTTCTGGGACGATCATTTCGGCCGGCACCGGGTGGCGGATGTAGTCGGGGTTGCGTACACGCCCGGGCAGCGCCACTTGCGGATGCGCCACCTCGTGGTAAGGGACCTGTGCCAGCAAGTGGTCTATGCAGTTGAGTCGCGCTTTTTTCTTGTCCACCGCCTGCACCACCCACCAAGGGGCTTCAGGAATGTGCGTGCGCTCAATCATGATTTCTTTGGCGTGGGCGTAGTCTTCCCAGCGGCGGCGGCTTTCCAGGTCCATGGGGCTGAGTTTCCACTGCTTGAGGGGGTCGTGGATGCGACCCAAAAAGCGCGCGTGCTGCTCGTCATCGGTGATAGAGAACCAGTACTTCACAAGCTGAATGCCGCTTCGTACCAGCATCTTTTCGAACTCGGGCACCGAGCGGAAAAATTCTTCGTATTCGTCGTCGTTGCAAAAGCCCATGACTTTTTCGACACCAGCGCGGTTGTACCAGCTGCGGTCAAAGAGCACGATTTCGCCCGCAGCAGGCAGGTGAGAAATGTAGCGCTGGAAGTACCACTGTGTTTTTTCGCGGTCGTTGGGCGCGGGCAGGGCGGCCACGCGGCACACGCGGGGGTTCAGGCGTTGGGTGATGCGTTTGATCACACCGCCTTTGCCTGCAGCGTCGCGCCCCTCAAATAAGATGACCATGCGGTGGCCGGTTTTGACCACCCAGTCTTGCAACATCACCAGCTCGGACTGCAGGCGCAAGAGTTCACGGAAATAACGGATGCGCTCACCCGCTTGGGCACCGTTGGCTGCGGCTTCCACGTCCCAGCGGTCGTCGAGTTCCAGTTCGAGTTCTTCGTCCATGCTGTCCAGCAGGTCTTCGCGAAGCTGGCGCATTTGGGCTTCATCGATGGCGTGGGCTTGTGTCATGTTGTTTCGGAATCATTAAAAATTCAACTGTCGCTGTTTTCTGTGAATTTTTGATGAACGCAGCCCTTGCTGCAGCCTTGGACCAAGAGTTCAGGCTACGGCGCTTGGCTTGCTGACAGGCCGAGTCACCCGCCACACCAGCGCCGCAAAAAGCACCGACACCGTGGCCAGGGCCAGGCTGCTGCTGATCCAGAAGGTGTCCACCGCTGGGCGGCCGGTCCATTGCAGCCAGCCGTGGAGCGCTGAAGCCTCGTAGGCCCACAGGTAGCCGCCGTACAAGCCGAAGCCCCACAAAAATGCGGTGTAGATCAGCAGCGGTGCGATCGTGATGCGGTAGCAGCGCAGCAAAAAGGCGCAGACCGCCTGCACCGCGTCGGCCAAGTGGTAGACCGCCACCCAGGCCAGCCAGACCATGGCCGTTTGCGCCACCACTGGGTCGTTGGTGAAAGCGTTGGCGATGGTTTCGCGGCCCAGCAGCAAGCCTGCAGCGCACACCACGGCTGCGCCGATGGCCAGGCCGATGCCAAGGCCTGCGGCACGCCTGGCCCGGTGGGCCTGCCCCGCGCCCAACCAGTAGCCCGTGCGAGCGCTGCTGGCAATGCCCAGGGCCAGCGGCACCATGTACAGCACTGCGGCCAGGGTCGCAGCGATTTGGTGGCTGGCCGAGGCCACCGAGCCGAGCCGGGCAATGAACAGGGCCATCATGGCGAACGATGTGACTTCGACCATGATGGACAGCCCGGCGGGCACCCCCAGGCGCAAAAAGTGCCGCAGCACCGACCACTGGGGCTTTTCAGGGCGGCACCACAACTGGTAGGGGGTGTAAATGTCTTGCGTGCGCAAGAGCCACAGCCCCGTGAGCATCATCAGGCCGTTCACCGCCAGCGTGGCCCAAGCACAGCCCACCACGCCCAAGCCAGGCACATCGCCCAAGCCAAAGGTCAGCAGCACGGACAAAGGAATCTTCACCAGCAGCGCACCGGCTTGCAGCCAGGTCACCAGTCGCGGGTAGCCCAGGCTTTGGTTGAGCGTGCTGTACATGCGAAACAGCAAGGCCGGCACCAAAGCCAGCGCCAGCACGCGCAAATAGGCCCGCACATCGGGCCACAGCTCGGCAGGCACTTGGGTCCAGTGCAGCCAAGGGTCTGGGAACCACAAGCCTGTCATGCCCAGCGCCGCAGCGCCCGCCGAGATGTAGAGCGCTTGCCGAACCGAGCGCCCAATTTCGGCTCGCCGGTCGCCCCCATGCAGTTCGGCCCAGACGGGCAGCAGTGCCTGCAGCATGCCGTTGAGGGCCACATAAATGCTGATGTAAATCGCCGAAGCCAGAGACAACACGGCCAGCGCATGCGGGCTGTAGCGCCCGGCGATCACCGTGTCGGTCACGCTGAAGGCCATGATCGCGAGCTGCCCGACCAGCACGGGCCTGCATGGCGGGCGATGGTGCGCAGCTCGGACATGGCTCAGTTGCTGGCCGCGTTGGTTTGGGCTGGGCTGATGTCTTTGGATTCAGGTGCGGGGCGGAAAATCAGGAGCCGGTCGCTGCGGTCGCCAAGTCGGGCGGCGATGGCCGCCTGCTCCCAGCCCAAGACCCGAAGTCGCTCTGCCATCAGGGGCCGGTTCTTCTCGTCCATCACCAGCCAAGGGCACTCGGCGCTGGGCTGCGCGGCCGTCTGCAGGCGCACTTGGGCGTGGAACAACAGTGCCGCGCCTTGTGCTTGGCTGATGCCCGCGTATTGCAAGCAACGGGCGGTGCCTGTGACGACTTGCACTTTTTGCACCGTGGGCCCGTAGCTGCGGGCAAAGTTGAGCAAGGGCAGCCACAGGCTCATGAGCAGCAGCCAGCACAGCACGGCACCAGAGGCGGGCAAGACCATGCTTTTCCAGATGGCGGCGCGTTGGTGGCTGATGCGCCACTTGACCAAGCCGGCCCAGGCCAAGGTGGCCAACAAGGCCAGTGCAAAAGCCAAACCCGAAAACTCCGGTAAAAAGCCGGGGGCCAGTTTGGTCACGTTGGCCGCAGGCTGGGCCGGAAAGCCCGTTTGCATGGCGACCCAGACCACCCAGATGGTGAGCGCGCAGACGCTGAAAAACAGCAGGGTGAACCAGTCAATCAAAGCACCCAAGCTGCGGCGCAAGGTGGGCAGCGCAAACGCGGCCAGCGCGGCAATACCTGGCAAAGCCAACAGCAGCGCCCGATCGGTGAGACCGGTGAACCAGGTGGCCCCCACCGTGACCGCCACAAACCACAAAGGCAAGGCCAGGTGCGGATAGCGCCAGACTTGCGCCAGTTGCGCCCGCCAGCGCCACAAAGACCACAGCGCCAATGGCCAAGCGGGCCAGGTGAACCACATCAGCAACTTGGCCATGATGTGCACGTCCAGCATCGCGTGTGGCACCACGCGCCAGCGCCACAAATCGAGGGCGCCTGCGGTGGTGATGCACAACAGGCACAGCAATGCCAACAAACCCAAATCGAGCATGCGCAAGCGGCCCTGTGCGGGGTCGCTTTGGCCGGTGGCACGGATCACTGAGCCGCCCACGCCCAGCCACAGGGCCACGCTGGGCGCGCCCGACAGCGTCAGGCCGAGCATGCCCACAGCGATGGCGATGCCACTTTTGCCGCGCCAGCGCGGCAAGGTCGACAAGCCTACAAAAATCAGCGATGCAAAACACAACTGGCTCAGCGCTGGCGTGGCTTCATGCGCCAGTCGGGCCAGGCCCAGGCAGGCCAGCAAGGCCAGCAACCCGCCATCGGCCAAAGCGCGAGCGTAGTCGGCAGGTTTGGCTTCGCCACCAAAGGCAAAGGCCACAGGCTGGGCCGCGGGGTGTCGCGCCAGTGCATAAATGGCATACCAAGTGGCCGCCAGTGTCAGGGCCAGCATGCCTGCAAACGGCAGGCGTGCAAACAAGTCTTCCCAACCCGCAGGTGCCCAGCGCAAGAAGCCTGCACCCAACCAATATGGTAGCAAGGCCAGTTGGGGGTCATGCTGCCCCAGCAAACTGGGTTTGAACCAGTTGGCCGCCTCACCCATTGCAGGCTGGGCCAGTTGCAGCATGTAACCCAAGGCCTCTAAGTCTTGCGATTTCCAAGGCGCACGCCCCCAAAAACCGGGCAGAACATAGGCCACGCACAGCAGCAGCAAGGCCAGGCGAGGCAGTCTGCGCACGGCACTTTGGGCAACGATGGCGGGGTTGGGGTGGTTCACGGGGATTGGGTCATCAGGTCAGGGGTAAGGGCGCTGCTCAGCAGGTCTTCGTATTTTATGGATCCGGCCCCATGTCGGACCTGAAGGCGCCGACCTACAAAGACGAACACCGTCGGTCAGTGGTACCTCCTGCCCCTTTTGTCCCAAACCGGGACCATTGGCCGAGCAGTTGGGCCAAGGCCCATACAAAAAGGGCAGGCCGGTTGCCCGGGCTGCCCTTTTGGGGAACACCAATGCGCGAATTACTTGGCGATGGTGGTGGTCTTGCCGAAACGGTTGCGGAATTTTTCCACACGACCGCCCATGTTGTCGACCGACTTTTGGGTGCCGGTGTAGAAGGGGTGCGACTCGCTGGTGGTGTCGAGCTTGTACAAAGGCAGTTCGCGACCGTCTTCCATTTTGATCATCTCTTTGGTGTTAGCGCATGAGCGGGTCACGAACTTGAAACCATTGGACATGTCTTGGAAGCAAATTTCACGGTAGTTGGGGTGAATGCCGTCTTTCATGGGGAAATCCTTTTATTTTCGCTACGGTAGCCACACTTCAGCCTATCTGAGTGCACTTTCCGCAAAACATATCGATTATAGGGTATCAACCGCCGCGTCGCATCATGTCGAAGAACTCGGAGTTGTTCTTGGTCGCCTTCATGCTCTTCAAGACCATCTCCATCGCCTCGATCTCGTCCATGTTGTACATGAACTGACGCAGGATGCGGGTTTTTTGCAGCACTTCGGGCTGCAGCAGCAGCTCTTCGCGGCGGGTGCCGCTGCGGTTGAGGTTGATGGCCGGGAACACGCGCTTTTCGTACAGGCGGCGCTCCAAATGGATTTCGCAGTTGCCGGTGCCTTTGAACTCTTCAAAGATGACCTCGTCCATGCGGCTGCCGGTGTCCACCAAGGCGGTGGCGATGATGGTCAGGCTGCCGCCTTCTTCCACTTTGCGGGCTGCACCAAAGAAACGCTTGGGGCGTTGCAAGGCGTTGGCGTCCACACCACCCGACAGCACTTTGCCCGATGAGGGCACCACGTTGTTGTAGGCGCGGGCCAGGCGGGTGATCGAGTCCAGCAGGATCACCACGTCTTTTTTCAGTTCCACCAAACGCTTGGCGCGCTCGATCACCATTTCGGCCACATGCACATGGCGTGAGGCGGGTTCGTCAAAGGTGGAAGAGATCACCTCGCCGCGCACGCTGCGCTGCATTTCGGTCACTTCTTCTGGGCGCTCATCGACCAGCAAGACCATCAGGTGCACATCGGGGTAGTTGGCGGTGATGGCATGCGCGATCTGCTGCATCATCACCGTCTTGCCCGACTTGGGCTGCGCCACGATCAGGGCGCGCTGGCCACGGCCAATCGGCGCAATGATGTCGATCACGCGGCTGGTGATGTTTTCTTCACCCTTGATGTCGCGT
>NZ_CALBEX010000193.1 GCF_937889215.1 uncultured Limnohabitans sp. | reverse complement strand
ATCGGGGTGGCGCATTGCCCGCAGCATGTCCAGCGAGGCAGGTCATCCGCCAGAAATCATCAGCACCTTGGAGGACACGCCTTTTTATGTGCGTTCATTGGTGCGCAATCAATGGCAGTCCGAACAAGTGACGGCGGTGCACGAGTCTTTGGACATTCCCCGGCTGGTGTCATGGCCGGTGCAATTCATGTTGCCTTGGCGCATGCCAAGACGGGCGTGAACGCATCAGCTTTTTTGCTGGGCCCGCTGCAGAGTCCGCTCTCGCTCCCGAGGGCCAAAGCTGGAGGCCAAAGCCCCTTCAGAGGCCAAACCCTCCAAGTAAAGGGCCTCAATTTCAGGTGCTGCACGCAGCAGCTGGCGCTCGGCAAAAGGCATGTGCAATAGGGCCCGCAATGCAAACAAAATGCGCATCCACCCGGGCAGCCACACCCTTCGCTCTCGCTTGGCCATGGCACGCACAATGACACGCGCTGCATCGGGTGCCGTTGATTCGCCGTTCAACGGACCCGGCATGGTGTCGCGCAAGCGGACAAAACCAGGGTGCAGCGCCCCTTCTGTGACCAAGGGGGTGCTCACCCACCCGGCGTGTAAGACGCCCACACCGACGCGATGCGCTGCCAGCTCAATGCGCCATGAATTGCCCATGGCTTCCACGGCCGATTTGCTGGCCGCATAGGCCGACATCACCGGTGGGTGGGCAAACGAAGACACAGAGGCATTGATCAACACATAGCCTTGCTGTTGCATGAGGGCTGGCAAGGCCGCTCGTACGGTGTTGAAAACCCCAAACACATTCACCTCAACACAGCGACGCCAAGCGCTCGGTTCGACATAGGCCAAGGGCCCAAAAGCGGCCACCCCTGCGTTGGCAAAGACCACGTCAATTTGGCCATGCACCGACAGTGTTTGGGCCACCACCTCGTGCATGGCGTCAAGGTGTGTGACATCGGCCACGCAATACAAGGTGTTGGGACCACAGCGCAGCGCCATGTCGGCCAAGGGCGCTGCATCACAATCCACCAAAACCGGTGTACCCCCTTGTGCCGCCACCTCCAAGGCCGTGGCCGCGCCAATGCCAGAAGCGGCACCTGTGATCAACACCACGTGATTGCTGTTGCCCCAAAAGGGTTTGAATGTGGGCTTAGGCGCGGTCATGCCAGGGGCTGTTTCAAGCAGCTTTGGTGACCATGAGGTAAACAATAGGCAGCGGCAACAAGGTGGCAATCGCCCCCGAAATTT
>NZ_CALBEX010000192.1 GCF_937889215.1 uncultured Limnohabitans sp. | reverse complement strand
ATCCAGCTCAGGCCAGGCGCCACCGTGAACACCACTAAGGTGAGCTGCCAGTTCAGCCACATCAAATACCCCACCAAGGCCAGCAGGGTGAAGCCGTCGCGGGTCAAGCCGATCAAGGCCGACACCAGTTGCGATGCGCCAATTTGCACTTCGTAGACCACGGTGTTGGACAAGGCACTGGCCGACTGTCGGCTGAACAGCGACAAATCGGCCCGCACCAGTTTGGCAAACAAATCGCTGCGCAGTTTTTCCATGCCGTCGTTGGTCACGCGTGCCAGCGCATACTGCGCCACAAAGTGAGCCATTCCCCGCAGGGTGAACAACCCGATGACCACCACTGGAATCGACCACAGGGGCAATTTGTTCTCGGCAAAACCGCTGTCCAACAAGGGTTGGAACAAGGCCGGAATCAAGGGTTCAGTCAGTGCCGCGACCAATGTAGCCCCAATGGCCAGCGCCCAAACACCGCGTTGGCGGACAAAATAGGGCTTCAAACGCGCCAATCGCTGGAGGATGTCCGGCTGTTTGGTGGTGCTTGTGGGACTGGGAGAGGAGGGGTTCATGAGCCAGTTGATTGTAAGCAGCCCAGACTTGAGCCGGCAGGGGCACCAGTCTGTCTTGAATATTCTGGCCGTAATCTTGTTTCTTCTTGTTACCAACACAGGATTAAGGGTGGAAATACAAGCGTGACGGTGTACGATCAGACTTTTCATTGGACCACCTGAATTGTTGATGGACATGAACCTGTTTTCTTCATCTGCCCGCTGGGCTGCTCGTTTTTTCGCTGCCTGGGCCTTGTTGGGCCTGACCAGCGGCGCTTGGGCCCAGTTCCGGGTTGAGGTCACTGGCGTCGGTTTGACACAACTGCCCGTCATCGTGGCCCCGTTCAAGGGCGAGGGTTTGGTCCCTGAAAAAATCGCTGAAATTGTTCAGGCTGATCTGGCCCGCAGCGGACAGTTCAAGCCTTTGCCTTCGGCATCGCTGCTGCTGGATGAGCTGAGCCGACCCGATTGGGCAGCCTTGCGGCCTTTGTCGGCCGAGGCCTTGGTGGCAGGCTCGGTGACGCGTTTGGCCAATGGCCGTTACGACGTTCGCGCTCGGCTGTGGGATGCGGTCAAGGGCCAAGAAAAGGCCGAGTTCAAGGATTCGGTGGGCGCAGCCGATTTGCGCCTGTCTGCACACCGTGTGGCCGATTGGGTTTACCAGCAAATGACCGGCACACCAGGTGTTTTCAGCTCTCGCATCAGCTATGTGACCAAGTCGGCGGGGCGATACAGTTTGTGGATTGCCGATTCCGACGGGCAAGGCGCGCGCTCCGCCCTCAGCAGTCCAGAACCCATCATCTCGCCGTCTTGGTCGCCCGCCGGCACCCATCTGGCGTATGTTTCTTTTGAGTCACGCAAACCCGTGGTTTATGTGCACGAACTGACCAGCGGAAAACGCCGTGTGGTGGCCAACTTCAAGGGCTCGAACAGCGCGCCTGCTTGGGCACCCGACGGCCGTTCATTGGTGGCCACGCTCAGCCGCGATGGGGGCTCACAACTGCACCGTGTATCTTTGGAAGGCGGGGATCCCCAACGCCTGACTTTTGGCAGCATCAACACCGAACCGGCCTTTTCACCTGACGGCCAGACCCTTTATTTTGTCAGTGACCGTGGCGGCAGCCCGCAAATTTACAAAATGCCGGCTTTGGGGGGACCTGCGCAGCGTGTCACTTTTTCTGGCAACTACAACATTTCCCCCGCCATCAGCCCTGACGGCCGTTGGCTTGCTTATGTCTCGCGCTTGTCCAGCGGTTTTCGCCTGCACTTGATGGAGTTGGCCTCCGGTCAGGTGGTCGCGCTGACCGACACCAACGCCGATGAACGCCCCAGTTTTGCCCCCAACAGCCGCATGCTGGTGTATGCCACCCAGCAGGGTGGAGAAGCCTTGATGACCACCACTTTGGATGGCCGCATCAAAGCGCGTCTGGCTGGGCAAGGCGGCGACCTTCGCGAACCCCATTGGGGCCCAGTGCGGCCCTGATGTCTGAATTTCTAATCGGTTTAATTTTCAAGAGGTTGAATATGAAAAAACAATTTTTATCGGTGGTCCTGGTCAGTCTGTTTTTGGCCGGTTGCGCCTCAGGCGTCAAGCTTGACGATGTTCCGGTTGAGGACAAAACAGCCTCGTCAAAAGGTGCTGGCGTTGGCGTAGACGTTCAGGGGATCGGCAGTGGACAAGGGGGGGCGCAAACCAATGTGCCCAACATGGCAGACAACCAGGCCAGTGCCGGTCAAGGCC
>NZ_CALBEX010000191.1 GCF_937889215.1 uncultured Limnohabitans sp. | reverse complement strand
GCGCCACTTGGGCTTGACCCACGGTGTCGTCCAAAGCCAGCTTTTTGATGCGCAGCTCGTTGTCGGCGGCGATTTCTTGGGCTGTGACCAGGTCAAAACGGGCTTGCGCTTCACGCGTGTCGGTGATGGTGGAGGTGCCCACCTCAAAGTTGCGCTTGGCCGCAGCCAGTTGTTCAGACACGGCCGATTTTTGGGCTTTGACGAAGTTCAGGCTTTCCTGGGCGGTCAGCACGTCAAAGTAGGCCTGGCTCAGGCGCACGATCAACTCTTGCTCGGCCAACTTGAGCTGGGCTTGGGCCAGCGCCACTTGTTGGCTGCCTTGGTCGTAGCTGGCTTGGTTGGCTGGACGGTACAGGGGCTGGCTGGCGCTGAGCGTGAGGGTACGGGTGCCGAACCGACTGTCTTTGTTGGAGGTTTGGTTGTCCAGGTCCGTCTCGGACAAGGTGCTGCCCAAACCCGCCGTGGGGCGCAGCAAGGCTTTGGCTTGCTCGGCCTTGGCCAGCGTGGCCTCGTACTGCGAACGCGCCGCCTTGAAGGTGGCGTCGTGGCCTTTGGCCGCTTCGTACAGGGAGGCCAGGCTCTGGGCCTGAGCGGTGCCAGCAAAGGCAGCCATCAAGGCCAAAGTCAGGGGCAGGGTGCGCAGTTTCATGACGGGTCTTTTCAAAAATATCGGCCCTTGAGCGGGCTGATGGGTGACTCAATAAACCGGAATGCTGGGGTCCACTTGCGCCGACCAGGCGTTGATACCGCCGGCCACATTGACGACTTGGAAGCCGTGTTGCAGCAAGAAAGACGCCACTTGCATGCTGCGCATGCCGTGGTGGCACAGGCAAGCAATCGGGCGTGTTTTGTCGAGTTCGTGCAAGCGTGCCGGAATGGTTTGCATGGGCATGTGCAGCAGGTCCAGACCTTCGGGCTGGGTGCTGGCAGTTTGCAGTTCCCAGCCTTCACGCACGTCGAGCAAGACGGGGCGCTGTGCTTGTTGTGTGGCCCATTCGGCGATTTGGGAAGGGTAGAGTTGTTCCATGGCGGCGTCTCAGAATTTGAAGCGCGAGGGCTCGACAAAGCCCGACAGGCGCGGCGCGTTGCAGTCCCAGGGCTCGGTGGTGGTCCAGTTGTTGTCGTGGGTGCGGATGATGAGGGTGGCGCGCATCATGGGTTCATCGCCCACGATGGCGGCCAGTCGGCCGCCCACGGTGAGTTGCTGCAGCAAGGCAGCTGGCACTTCGGCCACCGAACCACTGATCAGGATCACGTCAAACGGGCCATCGGCGGCAGCGCCTTGGCTACCATCGGCGGTGCGCACAAGCACGTTGCTCACACCGGCCTTTTGCAAGTTGGCCTGGGCTTGGGCGGCCAAAGCCGGGTCGATTTCCAGGCTCAGCACGCTGGCCGCTTGCTGGGCCAGCAAGGCAGCCATGAAGCCCGAGCCGGTGCCGATGTCCAGCACTTTGTCGGTCTTTTGCACCACCAAGTCTTGCAGCAATCGGGCTTGCACACGGGGGGCCAGCATGACCTGACTGGGCGCTTGGCCCAGCGGGACTTCCATGTCCACAAAGGCCAGGGCCTTGTGGGCCAGGGGCACAAAGTCTTCACGGCGCACCGTGGACAGCAGCGCCAGCACTTGCGGATCCAGCACTTCCCAGGGGCGAATTTGCTGCTCAATCATGTTGAAGCGGGCCTGGTTCATGTCCATTTTTTTAACTCCTGCGGGGGTCTTTTACAAATATTTCACGATTTTAAGCGGCGGGCGTGTCCTGTCCCTGGCGGGTCGGGGCAAGGCCTGCTTTTGCGCGCAACCATTGCGCCAAATCGTCCATGTAGCAGTAGACCACCGGCACCACCACCAAGGTCAGCAGCGACGAGGTGATGACCCCGCCAATGACCGCCTGGCCCATTGGGGCGCGTTGTTCGGCCCCCTCGCTCAGCGCAAAAGCCAGCGGCACCATGCCGAAAATCATGGCCAAAGTGGTCATCAAGATGGGCCGCAACCGCACTTTGGCCGCCATCAAAAGGGCTTCGCTGCGGGCCAGCCCCGGGATGCGGTGGCCATCGGCATCGGTTTGGTCTTCACGGGCGCGGATGGCAAAGTCCACCAACAAGATGGCGTTTTTGGTGACCAAGCCCATGAGCATGATCACGCCGATGATGGAAAACATCGACAAGGTCGAGCCAAACAGCATCAGCGCCAGCACCACACCGATCAGGGTCAGCGGCAAGGCGGTCATCAGGGCCAAGGGCTGCAAGAAACTCTTGAACTGGCTGGCCAAAATCATGTAGATGAAGATCACCGCCAAGGCCAGCGCCGACAGCGCGTAGCCAAATGATTCGGCCAT
>NZ_CALBEX010000190.1 GCF_937889215.1 uncultured Limnohabitans sp. | reverse complement strand
ACAAGGCGTTTCGCAAAGAGGTGATGGAAGACACGCCGCGCCAGGCGCAGCGCCTGCAGTTTCAGGTGCTGTGCGGCCCCACTGGTTCGGGCAAAACGCGCTTGCTGCAAGCTCTGGCCCACGAAGGCGCGCAGGTGCTGGACCTGGAAGCCATCGCCTGCCACCGCAGCTCGGTGCTGGGCCTGATCCCAGGCACGCCGCAGCCGACGCAAAAAGCCTTTGACACGCAGGTATGGGATGCGCTGCGCGGCTTCAGTGCCGAGCGCCCGGTGTATGTCGAAGCCGAAAGCAAAAAAGTGGGCAACCTCACCGTGCCGGCCGAGTTGATGGTCGCGATGCGGGCCAGCCCTTGCCTGCGGGTGGACCTGTCATTGGACAACCGGGTGAGTTTGCTGCTGGAAGACTATGCGTTTTTCACGCAAGACCGTGCCCTGTTTGTCGACCGGCTGGAGCGCCTGACGGCACTGCGCGGCAAAGCCGTGGTGCAAGGCTGGCAAGAAAGAATTGAGCGCGGCGAAATGCGCGAAGTGGTCACCGAGCTGCTGTCAGGCCACTACGATCCAGGCTACGAGACCTCCACCGGGAACAATTTTGTGCACTACGCCAAAGCCCCCTTGATCGCGCCTGCCAGCCACAACATGGCCGACATGCTGAATTTGGCGAGTGAGCTGCTGCATGCCCCTTAAACGCAGGACTTGTTTGCAGGAGCTCCGTCCTCGAGGCGATGGACACGCCAGTGGGCTGCGACGGCGATCGAGACGACGCGCCTACAAGTCAAGAACCGGCAGCGAACAGGTCAGGCGGCAGGCGCAGATGAATCGGCCGCACCCGGCGCTGCAGTGTCGGCATCGCCCTCTTCGCCCTCAATTTCGGAGCCGTCTTCCGCCAACAGGCCCGACTTGCGGTCTGACTTGGCTTTGAGCTTGTCTTCTTTTTTGCGTTTCTTGGCCAATTCTTTCTGGCGTTTTTCGAATCCGTAGTTGGGTGTGGCCAAGATGCCTCCTTTAATTTGAGCTGCCCAATGTAACAGCTTCTGCAGGACTTTCATCCCACTCAACGCTGCCGCGGTAAGCGTGCCAACTGGCATGCCCCAGCCAAGGCCCCACCA
>NZ_CALBEX010000189.1 GCF_937889215.1 uncultured Limnohabitans sp. | reverse complement strand
ACCGCTCAGGGTCGTGCACATGGTAGGCAAACACGCTGGCGCCGTAGATGCGTTCGTTGGCATTGGCCAAGAGCTTCACCAAATCGTGGCCGTAGTAAATGTTGTCGCCAAGCACCAGGGCGCTGGGGTGGTTGCCCACAAAATCCTTGCCAATGATGAAGGCCTGCGCCAGGCCATCGGGGCTGGGCTGCACCGCGAACTGGATGTTCATGCCCCACTGGCTGCCGTCGCCCAGCAGTTCGGTAAAACGTGGCGTGTCTTGCGGCGTGCTGATCAGCAACACATCGCGAATGCCCGCCAGCATGAGCGTGGTCAGCGGGTAATACACCATAGGCTTGTCGTACACCGGCATGAGCTGTTTGCTCACGGCCTGCGTCACAGGATACAGGCGGGTGCCGGAGCCGCCCGCAAGAATGATGCCTTTTCGATTCGTCATGCCGCATTTTAGGTGACTCTCGACACCCCTTTTGCTGGGCACTTTGCGCGCCCGTTTGGACATCAAACAGGGCTTGCACAGGCACAACTCCCACTCAAAAACGCCGAACGCCTTGGGGTCAAAGCCGCAGTCGATGGAGCGCTCACTTGGCGCTGGTTATCATGTATGAATGCGCAAGTCTTGGATCTGGTGGATGTTGGTGCTTTTGCCCCTGCGGTTATGGGCAGGCGCACTCATGCCCATGACCTCAGCTGAGACCGTGCAAGCATCTGCCGCCAGCGCCACACACCTCGCGCACAGCCACCACACCAGCGCGGCCACCCCCCTGGCCGTATCGGATGGACCCCAGCCTGACTTACACGAAACAGGAACAGGTGATGCCCACGCCTTGCATTCGGCGCATGCGCAATCCTCCGCCCCCATCCACATCGGTCTCGATGCCTCATTGTCATCAAGCTCTGCGCAGGACACGGCAGCAGACAGCTGCCATGAAGGCCCTGGCTGCATGGCCTGCGCGGTCTGCCACCTCAGTGCAGACCTGCCTGACACCGCCGACCGCATGCCAGTCAGCACGGCACACACACTCACCGCGAGCGTGACCGTGACCTGGCTCGGCCACGCCTGGCCACCCCTGATCAAACCGCCCATCCTCTGAATCCGCTGGTCTTCTTGCGCTTGGCTGAACCCGTTTGGGGCCAGCTTGGCGCTGTTCCATGTGTTTTCAGGAGTTTTCATGCTTTTTCACTCAACGGGTACCCGCGCACAAACACGCGGGCTTTTGTGCAAACCTGCCGCTCTGTGCCTGGCACTGGCCGCCTGCGTCACAGTCACACAAGCTCAAGCCCAGGCTGCTCATCACAGCGCCCACACGGCCGCGGCCAACCCGTCTTCTTGGACAGATGCCAACGACAGCGTGGGGCAATTTCCACAAGGGCACATCGACCTCTTGCGCTGGGAAAAGAAAAACCACCCAGCCCTACCCGTGGCCAATCCAAAGGAGGCTCTGGCGGGTGAACCGTTGAGCCTCGACCAAGCCTTAAGTCAAGCTCTCCAAAGTCAGCCAAGATGGCTTGTGCGCGCCGGCATGAGCGCGACCGACAAAGCCCAGCTGAACACATCACGTCAAGCCCAGGTGCTGCAAGTAAAACGCGCTTGGACAGAAGCTGTCGCGGCGCATCAATCAATCCAATTTAACCGTCAAATTCTGGAGGCGGCAGAAGCTGGCACCGAACTGGCTGAACGCATGGCCCGCACAGGCAATTGGAGCCGTGCACGCCAGATGCAAGAAGAGCTTTTGCTGTGGGACGCCCGCACCCAAGTGCAAAGCGCCGAGCTCAAAGCCCTCCAAACCCAGTTGACTTTGTGGCAAAGGGTGGGCGGGCAATCGCACTTGGCCAAGCTGCCCGAACTGCCGGACTTGCCGGCGCTCGATCTCCAGCCCTTAGCCACATTGGAGGCGCAGGCTCTGGCCGCGCATTGGGAGTGGCCCGTCGCACAAGCCGACGCCAGGCGACAACTCCAAGGCCAAACGGCCAGCAGCTTGGCACTGGTGCGACAGGCTCTGGCGCAACACACCAGCACAGGCCTCGCAGCGGCCACGCTGCCTGCCAACTTGCCTTGGAACCATGCTGCAGAAAATGCACTGCAAACCCAAGCAGATGCCGATGCGATGCAGCGACAAATCCGCGCCGATGTGCGCATAGCCCATGCGGTGTACCTGAGCGCCCGCGCACAGGCGGAACAAAGCCAAAACGAAGTGCAGCGGCTGCACACCGCGCTGCAACAAGAAAGCCTGCTGCGCTACAACGGCATGCTGCAAAGCACCTGGGACCTGCTGGCCAGTGCCCGCCAACGCATCCTGAGCGAGGACGCAGCGCACCAAGCCAAGCGCCAAGCCTGGTTGGCTTGGCATGACCTGCAAGCCGTGCTGAGCGGCCTGCCCTATTCCGGCGGCATGAACACCGCCTCCGGCACCTCTGCCACCACCGCACCAGCCCAAGGACACTGAACATGCAACGCCGAGATTTTTTCCAAAAAGCCATGGCCGCTGCGGGCACCGTCGCGGGCGCAGCCGTCGCCACCAGCGCCGTCAGCCGCAGCGCATTGGCCGCACTGCCCGAAGCCGTCATCCAGACCCGTCCCGACACCGCTGCGCCATGGACACCGCCTGGCATCACCGGTGCCGGACGCCCGTACAACCCAGTCGTCACTCTGAACGGCTGGACCTTGCCTTTTCGCATGAAGGACGGCGTGAAAGAGTTCCACCTGGTGGCCGAGCCAGTGATGCGCGAGATGGCCCCGGGCTTTGTCGTCAACATGTGGGGCTACAACGGGCAAAGCCCAGGCCCCACCATCGAGGTGGTCGAGGGCGACAAAGTGCGCATTTTTGTGACCAACAAATTGCCCGAACACACCACCATCCACTGGCACGGCCAGCGCCTGCCCAACGGCATGGACGGTGTGGGCGGCCTGAACCAAAAGCAAATTCCGGTGGGCAAAACCTTCGTGTATGAGTTTGTGGCGCGCAGGCCGGGCACCTTCATGTACCACCCGCATGCCGACGAGATGACACAAATGGCCATGGGCATGATGGGCCTGTGGATCACGCACCCCAAAGGCCCTCATCCGCTCATTGCCGAGGTGGACCGCGATTACGCCTTCTTGCTCAACGCCTTTGACGTGACCCCGGGGGCCAAAACCCCCAACGTCAACACCATGCTGGATCAGAACATCTGGAGCTGGAACAGTCGGGTGTTCCCAGGCATCAGTCCTTTGGTGGCACGCCTGAACGACCGGGTACGTGTGCGCGTGGGCAACCTGACCATGACCAACCACCCGGTCCACATCCACGGCATCGAGTTCGAGGTGACCGGCACCGACGGCGGCCCCGTGCCCAAAACAGCGCGCTGGCCCGAGGTGACCACCGACGTGGCCGTCGGTCAGATGCGGCAGCTGGAATTCATCGCCGACGAGCCGGGCGACTGGGCCATGCACTGCCACAAAAGCCACCACACCATGGGGGCCATGGGCCACAACGTGCCCACCATGATCGGCGTGGACCACAGAGGTCTGGTGCAAAAAATCCAGAAACTCATCCCAGACTACATGGTCATGGGCGAGCGCGGCATGGCCGACATGGGCGCCATGGAAATGGAACTGCCCGACAACACCTTCCCGATGATGACCGGCACCGGCCCTTACGGCCCCATCGAGATGGGTGGCATGTTCACCCTGCTCAAGGTGCGGGCCGATCAGGAGCCAGACGACTACAGCGACCCGGGTGACTACGCGCAGCCGCCCGGCACGCAATCCTTTGAGTACACAGGCCCGGCTGCCCCGGCGCCCCAAGCCCCGGTGGGCATGGCCCCGGCCTCGGCCACCAGCCCCGCGGCGGGCACTGCGCGCAAACCCCATGGCCACGCACACCACTGAACCCGGCCAACACCCACTTGACCCCCCAAACACCAGGAATTTTTTCATGAACACACTCATCCCATCCTGCCTGCTGAGCATCGGCTTGCTGGCCCAGCCACTGGCACAAGCCCACGCGCCCTCGGCACACTCAAACCACCAAGCCCCATCTTCAGCGCCTGCTGAGCAAAAGGACTGGGGCATCGCAGGCGATGCCAAAAAAGTCACCCGTACCATCGAAATCAGCATGACCGATGACATGCGTTTTGCCCCCAACCAGATCCAAGTCAAGCGGGGCGAGACCGTGCGCTTGGTCACGGTGAACGCCGGCAAGGTCTTGCACGAGATCGTGATCGGCACGCCGCAAGAGCTCAAGGCGCATGCCGAGATGATGAAAAAGCACCCCGGCATGGAACACGACGAGCCCTACATGGCGCATGTGGACCCGGGCCAAAAAGGCGCCATCGTCTGGACCTTCAACCGCGCAGGCAGCTTTGAATTTGCCTGCCTGATCCCCGGCCATTTTGAAGCGGGCATGATCGGCCGCATCACCGTCAAGTAAGGAAGCAACACCATGTCAAATTCCAAACTCACCACGCTGCCGCGACGCCAATGGCTGGCAGCGGCTGCTTTGCTGGCGATCACAGGTTTTCAACGCACTGCACTGGCGCAAGCCACCACAGTGCAAGTCTGGAAAGACCCCAACTGCGGCTGCTGCCACCTGTGGGTGGAGCACCTGCAGGCCAATGGCTTCAAGGTTGAGGTGCGCGACGTGGGCAACACCGCAGCCCGCAAGCGCTTGGGCATGCCCGAAAAATTTGGTTCCTGCCACACCGCCAGCGTCGGTGGCTACGTCATCGAAGGCCATGTGCCTGCGGCCGACATCCAGCGCCTGCTCAAGGAGCGGCCCCAGGCCCTGGGCCTGTCGGTGCCGGGCATGCCCATTGGCAGCCCCGGCATGGATGGCCCCGAATACAAAGGCCGAAAAGACGCCTACGACGTCCTGTTGATCCAAAAAAACGGCACTGCCAAAACCTTTCAG
>NZ_CALBEX010000188.1 GCF_937889215.1 uncultured Limnohabitans sp. | reverse complement strand
CCACCCATTTGCGAACCCGCTCGGCATCACCCAAGCGGCTGAATTTTCCAGCGGAGTCCAGGAAAACCATGATCAGACTGCGCCCAGCCACTTGGGCTTGCATCACCAAGCAGCGACCGGCTTCAGAAATGTAGCCCGTCTTTTGCAAGCCAATGTCCCATTCGGGGTTTTTGACCAAACGGTTGGTGTTGTTGTACTGCAAAGTACGACGCCCCACCGAGATTTCTCGCCCATGCGAGGTGGACAGCTCACGCAGCATCGGCTCGCTGTAAGCCTTCACCGCCAGTGCGGCCAAATCGTTGGCGCTTGATTGGTTCAGACTGGACAGACCCGTGGGCTCCACATAGCGGGTATCGGACATGCCCAAGGCCACCGCGCGCTGATTCATCCGGTGCACAAAAACGTCCATACCTCCTGGGAAAGTGCGGCCAAGTGCATGCGCTGCGCGGTTTTCACTGGACATCAAAGCCAGGTGCATCAACTCACCACGGCTCAACACCGTGCCAACAGCCAAACGCGAAGTACTGCCCTTTTCGGTGTCGACATCTGCCTGCGTGATTTTGATCCGCTCGTCCATGGGCAAATTGGCTTCGGCAATCACCAAGCCGGTCATGAGTTTCGTCAACGATGCAATGGGCAAAACCGCGTGGTCGTTTTTACTGAACAAAATTTCTTTGGTTTCTTGGTCCACCACCAAAGCCACGCTGGAGTGCAGGCCCAGGGCATCCGAGGTGGCGTGCAAACCCGCCATTTGCCCAAAAGAAGCCCGCACGGGCATGGCCGCTGGGTTGGCTTTGGCCACACGTTGGCTGCGCGCCGTTTTCGCGCGGATCACCGGACGACGGGAAGCCACCTGAGTGGGCTGATTTTTCGGTGCAGTCGCAACTTTGGCTTTTTGGCTTTGCCGCTTGGAGGCACTTTTGGCGCTTTGGCCCTTGCGCGGGGCAGATGCCTTGTCTTTGCTTGATTTCTGAGCTTTTTGTGTGCTTTGTTTGCCAGTTTGGGCGTAAGCCAAACTGAACTGGCTCGACACGATGCTGAGCAAGCCTACCGCCATGGCGAAAACGGCCATGCGAAGCCAAATTTTGGTCAACAGAACAGAAAAAGCAGATTTCAACGGAGCACCCTGGCGGTCAATTTGTGCAAACAAGTGCCCGAGTGTATCCAAATAAAAAAGTCGCGCAAGAACAATAACTTACGCGACTTTTATAAAGCAATTAATTACTTATTTAGAATTCATTTTACCCTTGCGCGGCCACCCGATCGGACTTGCTTTGCAGTTTATTGAGGGCACTCAGGTAGGCTTTGGCCGAGGCCACGACGATGTCCGGGTCTGAACCGACCCCGTTGACCACGCGCCCGCTGTTTTGCAGCCGAACCGTCACTTCGCCTTGGCTCTCGGTCGAGCCGCTGATGGCATTGACCGAATACAGCACCATTTCAGCCCCGCTTTTGATGTGCGACTCAATGGCTTTGAGAGAGGCATCGACGGGACCATTGCCATCGGACTCGCTGTGCACCTCTTTGCCAGCCACGGTAAAAACCACCGAAGCATGCGGTCGCTCCCCGGTTTCGCTGCGCTGGGCCATGGAGACAAAACCGTACTGCTCTTTTTCGGTGCTCACGCTTTCGTCACTGACCAAGGCCAGGATGTCCTCGTCAAAGATCTCGCTCTTGCGATCGGCCAACTCCTTGAACTTGGCAAAAGCGTTGTTGATTTCGGTTTCACTGTCCAGTGTGACGCCCAAATCTTGCAAACGCTGTTTGAAAGCATTGCGTCCGCTGAGTTTGCCGAGCACGATTTTGTTGTTGGACCAGCCCACATCTTCCGCACGCATGATTTCGTAAGTGTCGCGGGCCTTGAGCACACCATCTTGGTGGATGCCCGAGGCGTGCGCAAAAGCATTCGCACCCACCACCGCTTTGTTAGGCTGCACCACAAAACCCGTGGTTTGGCTGACCATGCGGCTGGCGGCCAAGATGTGGGTCGCATCGATGCCCACATCCAGACCAAAATAGTCTCGGCGTGTCTTCACGGCCATGACCACTTCTTCCAGCGAGCAGTTGCCCGCCCGTTCGCCCAGACCATTGATGGTGCACTCCACTTGGCGGGCCCCGCCAATCTTGACCCCCGCCAAGGAGTTCGCCACCGCCATGCCCAAGTCGTTGTGGCAATGCACAGACCAGATGGCCTTGTCGGAATTGGGGATGCGCTCGCGCAGCGTGCGGATGAACTCACCATACAGCTCAGGCACGGCATAACCCACGGTGTCTGGCACGTTGATGGTGGTGGCACCTTCGGCAATCACGGCTTCCAGGACGCGGCACAAAAAGTCCATGTCACTGCGGTAACCGTCTTCAGGGCTGAACTCGACATCGGACACCAAATTGCGCGCAAAGCGGACCGATTGCTTGGCCTGCTCAAACACCTGGTCGGGTGTCATGCGCAGCTTCTTTTCCATGTGCAAAGGCGAGGTGGCAATGAAGGTGTGGATACGCGCACTGTTGGCCCCTTTGAGGGCTTCAGCGGCGCGTGAGATGTCGCGGTCATTGGCGCGGGACAGCGAACAAATGGTGGAGTCCTTGATGGCATCGGCAATGGCTTTCACCGCTTCAAAGTCACCGTTGGAGCTGGCCGCAAAACCGGCTTCGATCACGTCCACGCGCAGACGCTCCAGTTGACGTGCAATGCGCAGCTTCTCGTCGCGGGTCATGGAGGCACCGGGCGATTGCTCGCCGTCGCGCAAAGTGGTGTCGAAAATAATCAGTTTGTCAGTCATGTTCACTCCTGGTCAAAAAACCGCAAGTCCAAGCAAAAATGCAAAAGGCCCGTTGCGGACAGCATACGGGCCTTTTGGGAAAATGTTTGCGTGCGCTACACATCCCGCCCGTGGGGCGCTAGCAGTAGTGCAGACAAAGAGAAATTCATGGAATAACTGTAGCACAGATCAAAAAGGGCGCTGTCGTACACCGGACATCACTGGTGCAAGCCGCGCTCTTCGGGCTCATCGGTCGAGGTGCTGATCATGCTGGTGGGTTGACCCTTGGCCTTGCGCCAGATGTAAATGACATAACCACTGAGCCCGTAAACCACAAACAAACCAAACACCACAATAGGCGGATCGATGTTGACGGCCGCAATGCCCAAGGCCACCAACACCAAGGTCGCGAACGGCACACTCTTTTTCATGTGCATGTCCTTGAAGCTGTAAAAAGGCACATTGGTGACCATGGTCAGGCCCGCGAACAAGCACACCCCGAACATGCCCCAAGAGACGGCTTTGGCTGACACTGCGTTGTCGAACATGATCCACACAAAGCCCATGACCAAGGCCGCAGCAGCAGGCGATGGCAGGCCTTGAAAGTACCGTTTGTCCACCACTGCGGTGTTCACATTGAAGCGTGCCAGGCGCAGCGCAGCGCAAGCGCAGTAAACAAAGGCCGCAATCCAGCCCCAACGACCCAACTCCTTGAGGGTCCAGACATAAGCGATCAAAGCCGGCGCCGCGCCAAAGGACACCATGTCCGACAGCGAATCCATTTGCTCACCAAAAGCACTTTGGGTGTTCGTCATGCGGGCCACACGGCCGTCCAGGCTGTCGAGCACCATGGCGCTGAAAATGCCCACCGTGGCCAGATCAAAACGGCCATTGATGGCCATGATCACGGCATAAAAACCTGCAAACAAGGCCGCCAGTGTGATCATGTTGGGCAACATGTAAATGCCCTTGGAGCGTTTGCGCACCGGCGTTGTGACCTCTGTCTCTTCAGCGGTGTCGTTGGCTTTGTTCATCGTCCATTCCTGTTGTGGCTTTTCGGATCCATCCCGTGTCAGCGAAGTTTAAGGCAGTCCAAGCGCCCAAGAAAAAGGCCACCTGAGTGGCCTTTTCCAAACCTGCTCTGAGGCCAGATCAGTTGCGGCTCTTGTCAACCAGCTTGTTCTTCGCGATCCAAGGCATCATGGCGCGCAATTGTGCGCCCACAACTTCGATGGAGTGCTCAGAAGTCAAGCGACGACGTGCGGTCATGCTTGGGTAGTTGGTCTTGCCTTCCAAGATGAACATCTTGGCGTATTCGCCCGTCTGGATGCGCTTCAAAGCGTTGCGCATGGCTTCACGGGACTCGGCGTTGATGACTTCCGGACCGGTCACGTACTCGCCGTATTCGGCGTTGTTCGAGATCGAGTAGTTCATGTTGCCAATGCCGCCTTCGTAGATCAGGTCCACGATCAGCTTCAACTCGTGCAAGCACTCGAAATAAGCCATTTCTGGGGCGTAACCGGCTTCCACCAAGGTCTCATAACCCATCTTGATCAGCTCAACAGCACCGCCGCACAGAACGGCCTGCTCGCCGAACAAGTCGGTTTCGGTCTCTTCTTTGAAGTTGGTTTCGATGATGCCGGCTTTGCCGCCACCGTTGGCCATGGCGTAGCTCAGGGCCAAAGCGCGGGCCTTGCCGCTCTTGTCTTGATGGATCGCGACCAAGTGGGGCACGCCGCCGCCTTGGGTGTAGGTGTTGCGCACGGTGTGGCCTGGGGCCTTGGGTGCGACCATCCACACGTCCAGGTCTTCGCGGGGAACAACTTGGTTGTAGTGCACGTTGAAACCGTGGGCAAACGCCAGAGAAGCGCCTTGCTTGATGTTGGGGGCCACGTTGTTGTTGTAGACCTCGGCGATCATTTCGTCGGGCAACAAGATCATGACCACGTCGGCGGCTTTGACCGCATCGTTGACTTCCATCACGGTCAAACCGGCTTTGCCGACTTTGTCCCACGATGCGCCGCCTTTGCGCAGACCCACGACCACTTTGACGCCGCTGTCGTTCAGGTTCTGGGCGTGTGCGTGGCCTTGCGAGCCGTAACCAAGAATGGCAACGGTCTTGCCCTTGATAACGCTCAGATCACAATCTTTGTCGTAAAAAACTTTCACAGGGTTCTCCTTAGGAATAAAACAGGTTCAGGGTTGAGTTTAGACGCGCAAGATGCGCTCGCCGCGCCCGATACCGCACGCACCGGTGCGCACGGTCTCCAAGATGGCACTGCGGTCGATCGCCTCCAAAAAGGCGTCGTTCTTGGTTTGGTCGCCGGTGAGCTCAATCGTGTAGCTCTTGTCGGTGACATCAATCACACGGCCGCGAAAGATATCGGCCATGCGTTTCATTTCTTCGCGCTCCTTGCCCACGGCGCGCACCTTCACGAGCATCAGTTCGCGTTCGGTGTAAGCGCCTTCGGTCAGGTCGACCACCTTGACCACCTCGATCAGGCGGTTCAGGTGTTTGGTGATCTGCTCGATCACGTCATCCGAACCCGCGGTTTGGATGGTCATGCGCGACAGGCTGGGGTCTTCGGTCGGGGCCACGGTCAAAGATTCGATGTTGTAGCCGCGGGCCGAAAACAGCCCCACCACGCGGGACAAGGCGCCCGCTTCGTTTTCAATCAATACAGCGATGATGTGTTTCATGTGTGATTCCTCTTTTCGCCGCCCTCCCCTGCGCACGGTAATGCGCAGGCTTGGCGGGCAATAGATTCGTCCAGTGAGATTAATTAAAGGTCTTCAGAACTCATCAGCATCTCGGTGATGCCTTTGCCAGCCTTGACCATGGGGAACACGTTTTCGGTCGGGTCCGTACGGATATCCAAGAAAACCGTGCGGTCCTTGAGCCTGCGGGCTTCGCGCAAAGCGGGCTCCACATCCTCAGGCTTTTCCACCAAGATGCCGACGTGGCCATAGGCCTCGGCCAAC
>NZ_CALBEX010000187.1 GCF_937889215.1 uncultured Limnohabitans sp. | reverse complement strand
TACACACGCCAGCCCTTCAAGGCCGAAGTGATCCCTGGCCTGGAGCCCAAAGCACGCATGCCCGAAGCCCGTAAGCCCATGGGCCGTGGTGGTGACCGCTTCGGTGGCGAGCGCAATTACGCCAACGCAGGCGGTGGTTTCCGTGGTGGTCGTCCCGCTCCTGGTGGCCGCGACTTCGGTGGCAACCGTGACCGCGACAATGCTGGTGGTGGCTTTGACAACCGCGCCCCGCGTGGCAACTTCCGCGACGAGCAACCCCGTTTTGAGCAGCGCAGCGAACCCCGCTTCGATGCGCGCAAAGACGGCGGCCGTTTTGACGCCCCCCGTGGTGACAACCGCAACGACAACCGTGGTGGCGATCGATTTGAGCAGCGCGCTGCACCCGCACACCCTTGGGATAAGGGCGACAGCCGCCCTGCACCACGTCAAGATGCTCGCCAGGACGGCCCACGTCAAGGTGGTGGCCGCTGGGAAGAGCGCGGCGGTGACAACCGCAATGCGGCCCGCCCGGCCCCCCGTGGCGCTGCGGGTGACAAGTTCGCTCGCGGCCCCAAGCCCTTCGGTGCCAGCAACTTCAAGCCTCACGCCGCAGGCGAAGGCCCTGGCGGTAAACGCGGCGGCACACGGGTTCTGAAAATCACACGCGGTTAAGGCCAGACAGGGGCCTTGCGCCCCTGCTTGAGCTCACCCAAGATCAGGCCTTGCTTTGCAGCAAGGCCTTTTTTGCGTCTGCTGCGCACAAGGTGACACGGCAAATGAATCGGCATAAAAAAACCGCCCTGGGCGTGAACCCGGGCGGTTGATTTCGCATAAACTAAGAGGCTTTAAGCTTTGGCTGCGGCTGCAACTTTGCGCTGGGGCAACTTTTCTTTGATACGTGCCGACTTGCCGCTGCGCTCACGCAAGTAGTACAGCTTGGCGCGGCGAACATCACCACGGCGCTTGACTTCAATGCCTGCGATCACAGGGCTGTAAGTCTGGAACGTACGCTCCACACCTTCGCCACTGGAGATCTTGCGCACAGTGAAGCCGCTGTTCAGACCACGGTTGCGCTTGGCGATCACAACACCTTCGTAGGCCTGGACACGCTTGCGCGCACCCTCCACCACGTTGACGCTGACGATCACGGTGTCGCCTGGGGAAAACTCAGGAATGACTTTACCCAGACGGGCAATTTCTTCCTGCTCAAGAGTTTGAATCAAATTCATTTTTTGAACTCCGTCCGATCATGCCTCGCTACACAAGGGGCGTTCCGTGCTGTAAAGGCCATGCTTGTGCATGACTGAGCCAGATCGCGGCGGGTAGAGGATCGAAAAGCCCTTGATTATAGCTTTTTAGATGCCCCGTTGTAAACGGGTTGGCCAACGGCTGTGGCCGTACCTGAAGAAGATGGTTGCAGCGCGGCCTCGTCCAGGCGACTCAGCTTGCCGTCGGCGCGGGCTTGCAACAGCAAGTCGGGGCGATGGAGCGCCGTCAGTTGCAAACTTTGATCACGCCGCCAGCGTTCAATGCGGGCATGGTGGCCCGACATCAACTCAGCAGGTACGGCATGGCCTTGCCACACCTCAGGGCGCGTGAAATGCGGGCTGTCAAGCAATCCATCGAGCGCTGGGTTGAAGCTGTCCAGTTGGTGGCTGCCTTCGTCGTTCAACACACCAGGCTGCAAGCGGGCCACCGCATCAAGCAAAGCCATGGCGGCGATTTCCCCGCCAGAGAGCACAAAGTCACCCAAGCTGATTTGCTGGTCCACAAACTGGTCAATGAAGCGCTGGTCTACCCCTTCGTAGCGGCCACACAACAGCACTGCACCGGCGCTTTCAGACCATTGCGCCACGGCGGTGTGGTTCAAGGCCTGGCCAATCGGGGAAAACAGCACCAGCGGCGCAGGGCTGGCCTCTTGGCGTTCGGCACGGATGGCCTTGAGGCACTGAAACAAGGGTTCGGCCAACATGACCATGCCGGGCCCACCCCCAAAAGAGCGGTCATCCACCCGCCGGTAATTGCCTTCGGCATGGTCGCGGGGATTCCACAAACGCACATCCACCAAGCCGCCCTCGTAAGCGCGGCGGGTGATGCCACTGGTCAGCAAAGGCGCAAGCAGTTCGGGAAATAAAGTGATGATGTCAAAGCGCATGGATGGCCCTCCACGGCCTGGGGCGGTCAATAGTCCGGTTGCCAGTCAACCGTGATTCGCTTGCCGGGCAGGTCGACGTGATCGACGAAGGCTGCAACAAACGGGATCATGCGCTCCACGGGCTTGCCACCGGCTTGCTCGGGTGGGGACTCGATGACCAGCACAGTTTGCGGCCCCGTGGACATGAGGTCTCGCACTTGGCCCAGCAAAACGCTTTCGCGGTTGAACACTTGCAAACCGATAAGGTCAACCCAGTAGTACTCGCCTTCGGCAGCCGCAGGAAAGCTCGAGCGTGGCACAAAAATGCGGGCACCGCGCAAAGACTCTGCGGCGTTTCGGTCATCAATGCCTTGAGCACAGGCCACCACCGTATCGGAATGGTCTTTGACTTCTTTGAGCTGAAGCAACACAGGTTCTGTCCAGGCGGGCTGCGCCGCTTGGGGGGCTACTGCCGCAGCACGCGGGGGCTTCATGGGCCGATCGGGTGGCAACAAGAACCATTGCTTGGAAGAAAAAAGCGCCTCAGGAGAGGCGCTGTGGGGCAAGACCTTGAACCAGCCTTTGATGCCCCAAGCATCGGCGATGCGTCCAATTTCTATGGCGTCAGCGGGCAATGCCGCCGTTTCCAAAGTTGGACGCATGACCAACCGATCAGACGGTTGCTTTGGCCGCTTGACGGATCAGGCGTTCCACTGTGGGAGAAGCCTGGGCGCCCACGCTTTTCCAGTAGGTCAGGCGGTCTTGGGCAATGCGCAGACCTTCTTCAGCACCACGGGCTGTAGGGTTGTAAAAACCGATGCGCTCGAGGAAGCGACCATCGCGACGCACGCGCTTGTCAGCCACGACGATGTTGAAAAAAGGACGTGCTTTAGAGCCGCCGCGGTTCAAACGAATAACAACCATGATTTATCCTTGGGTGGTTGGGTCTCTTGGGAACAAATGCCCAGGGTCCCGGTATCCTTCAGCGTTTGAGACACGCAACTGGCCACCCGGCCAGTGACACACTGAAAAGCCCACCATTATACAACGGGAGCCTTGCCTTGCCTCTGATCCGACCCAGCCGCGACGAAGATATCGCAGCCATCACAGCCATTTACCAACACCATGTGCTCACGGGAACAGGCACTTTTGAGATCGATCCTCCCTCAGAGGCCGACATGGCCGCCCGCCGCGCCGATGTGCTGGCCAAAGGTTTGCCCTATTTGGTCGTAGAGGAGGCGGGTCAAGTTCTGGGATTTGCTTATTGCAACTGGTTCAAGCCGCGCCCGGCTTACCGTTTTTCTGCCGAAGACTCAATTTACATGGCCCCAAACGTGCAACGCAAGGGCATGGGCCGGGCCTTGCTGACCGAGCTGTGCAGCCAAGCTGAACGTGTTGGCGTGCGCAAACTCTTGGCTGTGATTGGCGACTCGGACAACACCGGCTCGGTCGGCGTGCATGCCGCGTTGGGCTTTAGCCATGTGGGCCTCATCAAGTCTTGCGGCTGGAAATTTGACCGCTGGCTCGACGTGGTCATGATGGAAAAACCTTTGGGATTTGGCGACAGCACGGCTCCGCAATAATCAGCCGTATGAAAAACAAAACTCTCGCGACTTGGTTAACTTTTTGGATCGGGCCCTTGGGCTTGCACCGTTTTTACCTTTATGGCTTCAAGGATATGCTCGGCTGGGCACTGCCCATTCCAACAGCGCTGGGCTTTTATGGCCTGGAGCGGGTCCAGCAATTCGGACAAGACGACACCCTCAGCTGGATGTTGATTCCCTTGTTGGGCTTCACCGTGGCAGGTTGCGCCATGAACGCCATCATTTATGGTCTCACGCCCATTGAAAAATGGAATGCCAAGTTCAACCCCCAAGCCGATGCATTGGTGCCCGCTGGTCGGACCCAGTGGGCCACCATCATTGGCGTTGTGGTGGCCTTGTTGATGGGCACCAGCGTGCTGATGGCCAGCCTGGTGTTCAGCTTTCAGCGGTATTTTGAATACCAGATAGAAGCCGCCCGGGAAATCAGCCAATAAGCCGCCGAACGCCCTGCGCCTCCACCCTCGCCAAGTCTTCGGTGCTGACGCTGCCCGGCCACACATCGGCCAATGGGTAAAGCACGAATGCCCGCTCACGCCAGCGTGGGTGGGGCACGATCAGTTCTGCGCTGCTGATGTGGGCTTGGCCATAAAACAGCACATCCAGGTCCAATGTGCGCGGGGCATTCACATGTGGGCGCAACCGGCCCGCACGGGTTTCCATACCCTGCAGGGCACGGAGCAAATCGGGGGCCGTCAAACGGGTTTCAAGCTGCGCCACAGCATTGACAAAATCAGGCCCTTGGGCTTCGTGCGGGGCTGTGCAATACAGGTGTGAGCGGCCCGTGAGCCGCGTTTGCGGCAGCAGCGACAACGCCTCCATGGCCACCAGCACAGTTTGCTGGGCATTCCCCAAATTGGCCCCAAGGGCCACGTACGCTGTCACGGGATCCCGCAAGGTGCTCAATGTGGGGCTCCGTGATTGTGCTTATTCAGCGCCACCCGAGTCGGCCACGGCATCACCGGACGCACCGGGTTTGCGGCGGCGGCGGCGGCGTTTCTTGGCCGCCTCGCCATCGCCTGAATCTGCCAAAGGCAAGGCCTGGCTGGACTCACTGGGGCCGGTCGTGGCCGCAGCCGCGCCATCAGGCCTGGGCGCGCGGCGCACACGGGGTTTGGCTGTTTGGTTGGCTTGCTGCTCGGCCTTGGCGGTCTGAACCAAATCTTCGCGCTCAGAATCACTGGCCATGCTGAATTCTTGCCACCAGTCAGCCAGTCGCACATCCACTTCTTCGATGTCGGCGCGTAACCGTAAAAAGTCAAATCCAGCCCGAAAACGGGGCTGCTCGACCAGGCCAAAAGGCACGCTGCCCACGCGCTTTTCAAAGCGCGGTTGCATCATCCAGATCTCGCGCATGTCAGCGGCCAGCTTGCCGCGCCCGGACACATCGCCGATGCGGGCGTCAAACACCTCATCGATCGCGTCTTGTAAAGCCGGGTGCGGGTGCTCCTTGCGTGCCAGGCGCTTGGCCCAGCCTTCGCGCACATCGGCCCACAGCACGCATGCCAGCAAAAAGCTCGGCGCGACAGGCTTGCCTTCGCCTACACGGCGATCGGTGTCTGCCAGCGCCACTTGCACAAAGGCACTGCCAGCGCGCTGCACCACCACATCCAGCAAAGGATAAATGCCGGTGGCCAATCCCAATTTTTTGAGCTGTTCAATGGACGCTAAGGCGTGCCCGGTTTGCAGCAACTTGAGCATCTCGTCAAACAAACGGCTTTGCGGCACATCGGCCAGCAAAGTGGCCGACTGCGTCAAAGGCTTGGCGGTTTTGGTCTCCAGCTTGAAACCCAAGGGGCTGAGCTTGGCCGCAAAACGCACGGCGCGGATGATGCGTACCGGGTCTTCGCGGTAACGCGCCACCGGGTCACCAATCATGCGCAGCACACGCTTTTTGGCGTCCGGAATGCCGCCGTGGTAGTCCACCACAATCTGCGACTCGGGGTCGTAGTACATCGCGTTCACCGTGAAGTCGCGGCGCGTGGCATCTTCGTCCTGCGGACCCCAGACGTTGTCGCGCAGCACGCGGCCCGATGAGTCGACCGCATGTTGCATGCCTTCGAGCTGGCGTTTGCTGGTGCGCTCATTGCCCTTGACCTGCTCGGCCGCCACATTGTCCAGGTGCGCACGGAAGGTGGACACTTCGATCACCTCGTTGTCACGTCCCCGGCCATAGACCACATGCACGATGCGAAAGCGTCGCCCAATGATGAAAGCGCGGCGAAACAGGCCCTTGACCTGCTCAGGCGTGGCGTTGGTGGCCACATCAAAGTCTTTGGGGCGCAGGCCCAGCAGCAGGTCGCGCACCGCACCACCCACTACATAAGCCTCAAAACCGGCTTGCTGCAAGGTGCGCGTGACGTTGATGGCGCGCTCGTCCACCAGGCTCGGGTCGATGCCGTGCACAGACGCAGCCACCTCGGTACGCCGGCCAAAGTGGGGGCGGTTGCTTTTGGGGGCTTTGCCCATCAGCTTGTCGATGAAATTTTTGATCATTCTTTAAAAAGTTCGAGGATGCGCCAGCCACGATCTGTGGCCACTTGACGCAACCGAGCGTCAGGGTTCGTTGCCACCGGATGGTGGGCTTTTTCCAAAAGCGGCAAGTCATTCATGGAGTCCGAGTAGAAAGTTATCTCCACACCACCCCAGTCCAGCCCTTGCTGGTGCAGCCACTGCGCGACGCGGGTGACTTTACCTTCCCGAAACGACGGGGTGCCCCGGATCTCGCCCGTGATCCAGCCGCTGGCATCGCGTTCTAGGTCGACCGCGATCAACTCGCTGACCCCAAAGGCCTGGGCAATCGGGCGGGTCACGAACTCGTTGGTGGCGGTCACGATCATGACCGTGTAACCCGCGTGCTGGTGCGATCGTACCAGCGCCAGCGCCTCGGGCGTGATGCGCGGGCGGATCACTTCGTCCATGTAACGGGCATGTGCCTGAGCCGCCTCGGCCGCGCCGCGTTCGCGCGCGGCGCGGGTTGCAAAGCGCACATAGTCATGGATGTCAAGCGTGCCCGCTTGGTAATGGGCATAAAACTCGTCGTTGCGCTGACTGAACACCGCCGGGTCGGTCCAACCCATTTCGGTCGTGAACACACCCCAGGTGTGGTCAGAGTCCAGCGGCAGCAAGGTGTGGTCCAAATCGAACAGGGCGAGTTTCATTCGTTATCCAGCATCGCGCGCACCAGCGGAATGGTCAGGGCGCGCTGCGTTTGCAAGGCATAGTGGTCCAGGTGGTCCAGCAACTGCATCAGGCTGCCCAGATCTCGCGAAAAGCGCTTGAGCATGTAGGACATGACTTCGTCGCTCAAAAACAGGCCCCGGGCATCGGCCTCTTGGCGCAGCACGGCGCGGCGCTCGGGCTCGTCCAACACCTGCAGAGCGTCGATGTGACCCCAGCCCAGGCGGCTGCGCAAGTCGTCGCGCAGCTTCAGATCGGCCGGGGGCAAAGCCCCGGCGGCCAAAACCCAGCGCGGTGAGCCACTGCGGGGCGTCAAAGCGTTGACAAACCAGTTGAATGCGGTGTGCTGCTGCTCGGCGTTGTACAGGTGCACATCGTCCATCAGCACAGCGGCCCAATCGTCATTGAAATCGGGCGGGTCCATGCTGTGGGCATCGAGCCAGCCCACCTGCGCGCCCTGCTCTTGCAGCGCATGGTGCACTGCGTGTAGCAAATGGGTTTTGCCCGAGCCGCTCTCGCCCCACAGGTAGCTGGGCACGGGCGAGCGGCTGGCCGAGGCGGTCCACAAACGCAAATGGCCCAATGCGGCGGCGTTGGGGCCTGCAAAAAAATTATCCAGCGTGGGCCTTGACGCTAGCCCGATGTCCAAAGCCAGTTGCTTCATGCCTGATCGGGTCCTTGTTCCACCACACCCGAGCCGCTTTTACGGTACAGATCACTTTGCAGGTATTGGTGGCGCAGGCGGCGCAAGCCCACCAACAAGACCGCGCTGGCGGGCAAGGCGATCAGCACGCCCACAAAACCCAGCACTTGGCCAAACGCCATCAAGGCCAAAATGACGGCCAAAGGATGTAAACCAATGCGCTCCCCCACCAAGCGGGGGGTGAGCACGAAGCTTTCGATCAATTGGCCCAAACCAAACACCACCGCCACCATGATCACCGCCTGCGAGGGTTCAAACTGCAACAAGCCCGCCAGCAGCGCCAAAACCAAGCCCAAACCGAAACCCAAATAGGGGACAAACACGGCCAGGCCCGTGAAAATGCCAATGGGCAAAGCCAAGTCCAGACCAAATAAACGCAGCCCCGCCGCGTAAAACACGGCCAGCGCCAACATCACCAACAACTGCCCACGCAAGTACTCGCCCAGCACCAAATCACTGTCGTGCATGAAGCTGTCAAAGCTGCCTCGCCAAGACGGCGGGACCAACTCGACCACGCTGCCCACCAAACGCGTCCAGTCGTAAAGCATGTAAAACAAAGCGACCGGCACCAACACCGCATAGCCCACCCAGGCCAAGGCCACGCTGCCGCCCAGCTGGAGCGAGGACATGACAGGGGCCCACCAGTCTTCACGGTTCTCGCTGAGGTAAGCGATCAATTGGGTTTTTAAATCGCCCAAATCCAGAGAAACATTGAGCCCAAGCTGCGCCAGCAAGGGGTTAACCGCATCGCCCACACGATCGAGCAGCAGTGGCAGCTGCTGCTGCAGCAGCGGCCACTCACGCACCAAAATTGGCACCAGCAACAAGAACAAACCCAACAAGGCCAGCATGGCCAGGCCCTCGACCAGCACCACGGCCAACAGCCGAGGCACACGCCCTGCGGCAAAACCCTCCAAGCGCAGCACCAAAGGATGTAAGACATAGGCCATGACGGCCGCGATGACAAACGGGGCCAGCACGGGTGCGAGCAGCCAAAACACCAAGACTGCAACCACGGTCACGCCCAGCCAGGCGGTCAGTCGATTCATCAAAAAAGGCAGAGGTGCTTGCAAGGGGGTCTCGTTTTTTGCGACAGCTGGCCCGAGGTGCTCAGGGCCAACCCTTAAAATAAGTGCTGATTTTAGTCTGCCAGCCCGTTTATTGGCCCTCCGTTCTCCATTTACATGCCCCATTCGGGCCAAAACCATGAGCCAAACTCCACTTTCCTACAAAGACGCCGGCGTCGACATCGTTGCGGGCGACGCCTTGGTCGAGCGCATCAAGCCCTTGGCCAAAAAAACCATGCGCGAAGGCGTGCTGGCTGGCATTGGCGGGTTTGGCGCCCTGTTTGAAGTGCCCAAGCGCTACAAGGAACCCGTTTTGGTCAGCGGCACCGACGGCGTGGGCACCAAGCTCAAATTGGCATTTGAATGGGACATGCACGACACCGTCGGCATCGATTTGGTGGCCATGAGCGTGAACGATGTGTTGGTGCAAGGGGCCGAACCCCTGTTCTTTCTGGATTACTTTGCTTGCGGCAAGCTCGATGTGGACACGGCAGCTGCCGTGGTGGGCGGCATCGCCAAAGGATGCGAGCTGTCGGGCTGCGCCCTGATCGGCGGCGAAACTGCCGAGATGCCCGGCATGTACCCTGCTGGCGAATACGACCTGGCCGGTTTTGCGGTCGGTGCGGTCGAAAAGTCCAAAATCCTCACAGGTCAAAACGTGAAAGCCGGGGACGTGGTGCTGGGCCTGGCTTCGAGCGGCGTGCACTCCAACGGTTTCAGTCTGGTGCGCAAGTGCATCGAGCGCGCGGGCAGCAACGCCCCCGCCACGCTCGACGGCAAGCCCTTCAAGCAAGCCTTGATGGAGCCCACCCGCTTGTATGTCCTCAATGTGCTGGCCGCACTGGCCAAACACCCGAACACGCAAGAAGCCTCCGGCATCAAAGCACTGGCCCACATCACAGGCGGTGGCTTGCTAGAGAACATCCCCCGTGTACTGCCAGAAGGCCTGGCCGCTCACCTGCAAAAAGACAGCTGGCCGCAGACCGAGCTGTTTGCCTGGCTGCAAGCCACCGCGGGCATCGACGACATCGAGATGAACCGCACCTTCAACAACGGCATCGGCATGGTGGTGTTGGTGGACGCGGCACAAGCCGAGGCCTGTGCCGCCACCCTGCGCGGTCTGGGTGAAGCGGTTTACACCATCGGGCGCATCGCAGCCCAAGGCGATGGCGCACAGGTGGTGGTGGCCTGACCCATGGAGCTGGTCGTCTAGAGACTTCAGCGATAGGCTGGCCCTGTGTTCATTTGCAGGTCGGTGCCTTGAGGTCCGGCATGCATGGATTCGCGCAGCAACATTTTCAAAAGGCATTGGCGCACAAACGCTTCGTCGGATCTCAAGTCACCGACAATGGATGGCTGACACTCAAGCCATCCATTCAAACATCATGGAGTTGGGTCAATCAAGCCCCGACAGCTCGCTCACACGGTTGCGCAAAGCCACCGTGTCGGGCGCTGCCGGCACCGCCTCCAAATACTGCCTCAGGTCCTGCAGGGCTTCGTGCACATGCCCCAACTCGGCAT
>NZ_CALBEX010000186.1 GCF_937889215.1 uncultured Limnohabitans sp. | reverse complement strand
TGATCACGCGGCCATCCTCCAGCTCCAGCGCAGGCACTTTGGCCAACGGGCTTTTGGCCAGGTATTCGGGCGAGCGGTGCTCGCCGCCGTTCAGGTCCATGTTGACCATCTCGATGCCGGTGATGTTTTTCTCGATCAAAAACATCAGCACCCGGCGGGGGCTGGGGGCGCGGTGTGCGGTGTAAAGCTTCATGACGTGTCCTTGCATGGTTTGGGGTTATGGCCATGGCCCTCACCCATGTGGTGCAGACTAGCACTCCCCTGAATGCGCGCATGCCACACACATGACAGTGCAGCTGATAGATTCGTCCCTCAAAGCCTTCAGCGCAAACCGTGCAGTACATCTTTTTGTAGGTCGGCGCCTTCAGGTCCGACGGGGGATGTCTGCCATTCACACACCGATGCAAACATCACAAGGCGGATCAACAAGGGCCAGGGCGCAGACACCCGGGCGACACCCAGTCACAGGCCGGACAGGGCTTGGCCGACGCAGGCTTTCCAATCATCCCCATAAACACTGATCAACGACTTGAGAAACGCGAGCATGAACTTTGACATCTCCCCCGAATTGCAGGCACTGCGTGAGCGCACGCGGCAGTTCATTGCCGAACAGGTAATCCCTTTGGAGGGCGACCCTCGCCACGGCCTGCACGGCCCGTCCGAAGATTTGCGCCGCGAGCTGGTGGCGCGCGCACGCGCAGCGGGCTTGCTCACCCCGCACGCCTCGATTGAAATGGGAGGCCTGGGCCTGAGCCACATCGCCAAAGCGGTGGTGTTTGAAGAGGCCGGTTACTCCAACCTGGGGCCCACCGCGCTCAACATTCACGCCCCCGACGAAGGCAACATCCACCTGATGGAAGAAGTGGCTACCCCGGCACAAAAAGAGCGCTGGCTGCGCCCACAGGTGGCGGGCCTCACGCGCTCGTGCTTTGCCATGACCGAGCCTGACCCCGGTGCGGGCGCAGATCCGTCGATGCTCAAAACTACCGCCGTGCGCGATGGCGACGATTACCTGATCAACGGCGTCAAATGGTTCATCACCGGGGCAGGCGGGGCGGATTACGTCATCGTCATGGCGCGCATGGAAGACGGCACAGCCACCATGTTTTTGACCGACATGGACAAAGCGGGCATCACGTTGGAGCGCAGCATGGACGCGATGGACAGCTGCTTCACAGGCGGCCACGGCGTGCTGCGTTTTGACAACGTGCGCGTGCCAGCCACCGACGTGCTGGGCGAAGTGGGCCAAGGCTTTCGCTACGCGCAGATTCGGCTCGCACCGGCCCGGCTGACGCACTGCATGCGCTGGCTGGGGCAGGCGCGGCGCGCACACGACATTGCGCTCGACTACGCCAGCCGCCGCCATGCTTTTGGCAAACCACTGGCCGAACACGAAGGCGTGGGCTTCATGCTGGCCGACAACGACATCGACCTGCACACCGCCCGCCTGCACATCTGGCACACCGCTTGGCTGCTCGACCAAGGCCAAAAAGGCGGCTTCGAATCGAGCCGCGCCAAAGTGGCCTGCTCCGAAGCCGAGTGGCGCGTCGTGGACCGCTGCGTGCAAATTTTGGGGGGCCAGGGCGTCACAGCCGAGACGCCCGTCATGCGCATCTTCATGGACATGCGCGCCTTCCGCATCTACGACGGCCCGAGCGAAGTGCACCGCTGGAGCATGGCGCGCAAACTGGTCTACAAAGCGCAGCAGACGGCAAAAGCTGCTCAGGACTATTCATCCACCCTCTTGTAGTTTTGGATCACCAGCAAGCGAAGACTCTTGTAGGAGCCCACCCCTGTGGGCGATGGGTGTGGCACACGCCCTCAGCTTCACCCTGCAAACCATCGCCCACAGGGTGGGCTCCCACAAAAATCAAACACATGGCTGACCAACACCGTTTCAATTCAATCTTCATGGGGCCGGCCCCATAAAGGCCACCCAAACAACACCCCTTCATTGAAGCGAGCATCCACATGAACCCCTCACTTGAATCAACCCTTGAATTCATCCAATCATGCGAAACACCTTGGTCGCGTGACACCTCACCGCCTTGGGGCATCCACGCTGTGGACCCTCCGCCCTACAACCGCTTGTATGGTCCGGTCCATGGGCGTGGGCCGGTGTCTGGGGTTTTGTTTCATCAACACCAGCTGTTGGCGCAATGGGGCGAGCCCCACAAAGCCGACCTGACTTTCAGTGTGGCCAAAACCTACCTGGCCTTGCTGGCCGGTCTGGCGTTTGATCAAGGGCTGATCCAAGACGTCCACACCCCCGTGGTTCAGCAATGCCCCGGCATTGGCTTTGAGGGCGATCGGCTCTCGCGCATCACATGGCACCATTTGCTGCAGCAAACCAGCGAATGGGAAGGCACTTGCTTGGGCATTCCCGAACAAGTCGACCGCTACCGTTGGCTGCCTTACCAAACTGGGCAAGCCGACGGCACCAAAGGCGATGCCCGGCCACTGGGCGAGCCGGGCTCGCGGTTTGAGTACAACGACGTGCGCATCAACCAACTGTCATTGGCCTTGTTGCACTTGTTCAAGCGCCCACTGCCCGAGGTGTTTGAAGAATTCTTCCGACAACCGCTGGGCTGCGCGGACACGTTTCAATGGTTGGGCTACGAGCAAGGCTGGACCGAGGTCAACGGCCAACGCATGATGTCGGTGCCAGGCGGCAGCCACTGGGGCGGCGGCGTGTCCATCTCGGCCATGGACCAAGCGCTCATTGGCCTGATGCTCATGGGGCAAGGCCAGTTCAAGGGCCAACAAATTTTGTCCAAGGAATGGCTGCAGATGATGCAGCAGCCCTGCGACATCGCGCCCTATTACGGCTACCTGATTTGGCTCAACAAAGATGGCGCGCTGTTCAAAGACGCGCCCCGCACATCCTGGTTTGCCATGGGCGCGGGCTCCTCCATCACCTGGGTCGATCCCGTGCTGGAGCTGGTCTGCATCATGCGCTGGATTGACGCTGCCAAAACAAACGACTGCATCGCCCGGGTGATGCAGTCGTTGAAGCCCTGAAAAAGGCGCTGCGGTTTACTTGGCGAAAAGGCTTTCGGGGTTGGCAAAGGCCTTGAACTCCACCGCATTGCCGCAAGGGTCCAGGAAGAACATGGTGGCCTGTTCGCCCACCTCACCCTTGAAGCGGATGTGCGGCTCAATGACAAATGAGGTGCCCGCTTTTTTGAGCTTGTCGGCCATGGCCTCCCACTGGCCCATCTCCATCACCAAACCAAAGTGACGCACAGGCACGTTGTCGCCATCGACCGCGCTGGTGTTGTGGTGACCGGCCTCTGAAGGGCTCAGGTGCGCCACGATTTGGTGGCCGTAAAAATTGAAGTCGATCCAGTGCTCACTGGAGCGGCCTTCTGAGCACCCCAAAAGATCACCATAAAACGCTCTGGCCTTGGCCAAAGAGGTGACGGGAAAAGCCAAGTGGAATGGTTGCATAGGATGGTCTGCCTGAAATCAAAAAACCCATTCTGCACCGAACACCGTGTTGCAGGGGTGCATTTTGGTGACAGCGCGAGGATGGTTTGGTGCACGGGGGTGTTGACATACCAGCAAGCGGCTATGACTGACAGACACGTATCAACGCAGGGCTGCGTCAATGCATTTCAGAGCACCCAGGCTTGCCCTGACTTCAGCTGGCCTTGGCCGCTTCCAGCGTGTCCCGCGTCTGCATGGCCACGCGCCGCGCAGCTTGTTCAAAGTCTTCCCCGCTCGATGCATAGAGCACCGCACGCGACGAATTAACGATGATGGCCCCAGCGCTGGAGCCATCGGCATTAGCACGCCAGCCGGCCTTGACGGTGGCCACGGCGTCGCCGCCTTGTGCGCCCACACCCGGAATAAGCAAGGGGAGCGTAGGGGCGAGTTCGCGCACGCGCTCAATCTCGGCCGGGTAGGTGGCACCCACCACCAGGCCCAGCTGGCCATTCAGGTTCCACGGGCCTTGGGCCAGTTTGGCCACATGCTCGTACAAGCGGGGCTGACCCTCCACCGATGCCAGGCGCTGGTTTTGCAGGTCGTCACCGCCGGGGTTGGAAGTGCGGCAGAGCAAAAATGCGCCTTTGCCTTCGTACTTGAGGTAGGGGGCCACCGAGTCCCAGCCCATGAAGGGGGACAGGGTCACGGCGTCGGCACCGTAGCGCTCAAACGCTTCTTTGGCGTATTGCTCGGCGGTGCTGCCAATGTCGCCGCGCTTGGCGTCCAAAATGATGGGCACATGCGGGGCCACGCGGCGCATGTGTTCCATCAGGCGTTCAAGCTGGCCTTCGGCGCGGTGCGCGGCAAAGTAAGCAATTTGCGGCTTGAAGCTGCTGACCAGGTCGGCCGTGGCGTCCACGATGCGGGCGCAAAAGTCGTAGATTTTGTTGGCGTCGCCTTTGTAGCGGTCCGGGAATTTGGTGGGTTCGGGGTCCAGGCCCACGCAAAGCATGGAGCCGTTTTGGCGCTCGGCGGCGCGCAGCATGTCGAGGAAGGTCATGCCGGAGATTTTAAGGGGTGTCACACACGCCGCAGCCCGGGGTGCTCCGCCCGTCTAAGATGCGCCCCATGCACAAACTCACCCCGCTTCAATGGTCCTTGCTGGTTTTGCTCACCTTGGTGTGGGGCTTGAATTGGCCTGTCATGAAAATGGGGGTCACGGGCTTCCCCCCGCTGACGTTCAGGGCCATATGTTTGTGGTTGGGCACCCCCATTTTGGGCTTGGCTTTGGTGGCAATGAAGGTGCCCTTTCGGGTTGAGCGCCGCCATTGGCCAGAGGTGTTGCTGTTGGCGGTTTTCAACATGTTCATTTGGCAAGCCCTGATCATCATGGCGGTGGCCATCTTGTCCAGTGGCAGGGCGGCCATTTTGGGTTACACGATGCCAATTTTTTCTGCCGTGCTGGGCGGCTTGTTTTTTGGCAACCAATTGGCCAAGCGGGCTTGGGGCGGCGTGGCGGCCGCCAGTTTGGGCGTGATTTTGCTGCTGTGGCACGAGCTGTCCAACTTGAGCGGTCGCCCTGCGGGTGTGCTTTTGGCACTGGGTGCAGCCAGTGCTTGGGCTTTGGGCACACAGTTGTTGCGCCGCACCCAGTTGCCTGTGTCCACCTTGACGATTTCTTTTTGGATGACCTTTTTGACCACGGGGGTCATGTCCTTGCTGGCTCTGGTGTTTGAGGCCGACCGGTGGGTGACGCCATCGGTCAACAATGGGCTGGCGATCGCCTTCAACGCGGTCCTGGTGTTCGGCTTTGCGCATGCTGCTTGGTTTTACCTGGCGCGCAGTTTGCCACCAGTGGCCTCCACCCTGAGCGTGATGCTGATTCCGGTATTGGGGGTGTTCAGTGGTGCGTTGTGGCTGGGAGAGGTCTTGCACTGGCAGGACTGGGCAGCGGTGGGCTTGATGATGTTGTCGATTGCCTGCGTGCTGTGGCCTCAAAAATCACCCACCTCATGATGCGCGCAGCGCCGCGCTCCCGTTAGGCCTCACCAAGCCGGCTGCAAGGCAGCAAAACCTTTGGGCGCCTGGCTGGACTTGTCAAAGGTCACAACCTCATAAGCGTCGGGCTGGGACAGCAGTTCGCGCAGCAGCTGGTTGTTCATGGCATGGCCCGAGCGGAAGGCGCTGTAGGCGGCCAACAAAGGTTTGCCCACGTTGTACAGGTCGCCCATGGCGTCCAGGATTTTGTGTTTGACGAATTCGTCGTCGTAGCGCAGACCGTCGGCGTTGAGCACCTTGTAGTCGTCCATGACGATGGCGTTGTCCAGGCCACCGCCCAAGGCCAGTCCGTTGGCGCGCATCATTTCCACGTCTTTGGTGAAGCCAAAGGTGCGGGCGCGCGCGATATCACGCGAGTAAACGCCCTCGGACATGTCAAACACCACCTGCTGACCGGTCGAGTCGACGGCGGGGTGGCGGAAATCGATCTCAAAACTGAGTTTGTAGCCGTGGTAAGGCTCCAATTTGGCCCATTTGATGTTGGCCCCCTCGCCTTCACTGACTTGAACGGTTTTGAGCACGCGCAAAAACCGCTTGGGCGCGTTTTGCTCGACGATGCCCGCGCTTTGCAGCAAAAACACAAACGACGAGGCCGAGCCATCCAAAATGGGCACTTCTTCGGCGGTGATGTCCACATACAGGTTGTCGATGCCCAGACCGGCGCAGGCCGACATCAGGTGCTCTACGGTGAAGACCTTGGCTTGGCCGACCGAGATGGTGGAGGCCAGCCGCGTATCGGTGACCGATTCGGCCCTGACGGGAATTTCTACCGGCTCGGGCAGGTCGATGCGGCGGAACACAATGCCGGTGTCGGGCGCAGCAGGGCGCAGGGTCAATTCGACCCGCTGGCCACTGTGCAGGCCCACGCCAACGGCTTGGGTCAGGGTTTTCAGGGTGCGTTGGGCGAGCATCTCGGCATTTTAATTGGGCTGGCTTGGGCCTGTCTTCAAAAGGCATTGCCTGGGCGTATGAATGGACATGCACATTTGCATGTACATGGGCATGCACATGGGCACGGGCCGTCCAGCGAACAGCGCTGCCGTCCAGACTTGTGGCAGGCGCAAGCCAAACGTGAAAAAGCCAGACGGGCTGCTTGTGCCCGTCTGGCTTTTCATCGTCGGTCCGAACCGATCAAGCGATCAATCGATCAATCGGCCTGCTTGCGCAAGAAGGCTGGGATCTCGATGTCGTCCATACCCGCGTTGGCCATGCCGTCCACACGCGCTGCAGCGTGGGTGCGGCTGCTGCGCCAAACGGCTGGCGTGTTCATGCCACTGCCCATCGTGCTTGCTGCGCCCATCGGGGCAGCCACGGCGTCTTGTCCACCCATCATGAAGGGGGCGTTGTCGGTGCCGGTGCGCAGCACTTTCAGTTCTGGACGAACCGCGCCTGCTTTGGCCAAACCTGTGGCCACCACGGTCACGCGGATCTGGTCGCCCAGACTTTCGTCATACGCAGTGCCGTAAATGACATGGGCTTCTTCCGATGCGCAGTCGCGGATGGTGTTCATGGCTTGCTTGGATTCAGACAGTTTCAAAGAACCTTTGGCTGCGCTGATCAGCACCAACACACCACGGGCACCTTTGAGGTCAACACCTTCGAGCAAGGGGCAAGCCACGGCCTGCTCTGCAGCAATGCGAGCGCGGTCTGGGCCGCTGGCAGCAGCGGTGCCCATCATGGCTTTGCCGGGTTCACCCATCACTGTGCGGACGTCTTCAAAGTCGACGTTCACATGGCCAGGCACGTTGATGATTTCGGCAATGCCGCCGACGGCGTTTTTCAGCACGTCATTGGCGTGCGAGAAGGCCTCGTCTTGGGTCATGTCTTCGCCGCCTGGCAACTCCAGCAACTTTTCGTTCAACACCACAATCAAGGAGTCGACATTGGCTTCAAGCTCTTTCATGCCTTCGTCGGCATTGGACATGCGGCGCTTGCCTTCAAAGTCGAAAGGCTTGGTGACGACACCGACGGTGAGAATGCCCATCTCTTTGGCGATTTTGGCAATGACCGGGGCCGCGCCAGTGCCAGTGCCACCCCCCATACCGGCGGTGATGAACAACATGTGCGCACCTTCGATGGCGGAGCGGATGTCGGCCTCGGCGATTTCGGCGGCTTCACGGCCTTTGTCCGGCTTGCTGCCAGCGCCCAGACCGGTTTGACCCAGTTGCACAAAACGGTGGGCCGCGCTGCGGGCCAAGGCCTGGGCGTCGGTGTTGGCGCAGATGAATTCAACACCTTGCACTTGGCGCTCGATCATGTGCTCGACGGCGTTACCGCCGCCACCGCCCACACCGATCACTTTGATCTGGGTGCCTTGGTTGAACTCTTCGGTTTGGATCATTTCGATGGTCATGGTTTTATCCTCAATTTAAAAATATGCAGTTGCCTGGAATCGTTGGAATTTGTTTTTTTGAACTTGATCAACATCGTATTGGGATGGATTCAGGGGGACTGCCGCGGGCCAGAAATATTTTTTTCCAGTTCATCAGAAGTTCCCCACAATGAAGTCTTTGAAACGGCCAAAAGCGTTGTTCACCGAACTCTTCTTTTGGGTAACCTTGTAGCCTCGCAGGCGAGCCAAACGGGCCTCTTCGAGCAAACCCATCACGGTGGCTGCACGGGGTTGGCTGACCATGTCGGCAAGGCCACCCGAATACTTGGGCAAGCCCCGGCGCACGGGTTTGAGGAAGATGTCTTCGCCCAACTCGACCATGCCCGGCATCACCGCACTGCCACCGGTCAGCACAATGCCCGAGGACAGCACTTCTTCGTAGCCCGATTCGCGGATGACTTGGTGCACCAGCGAGAATATTTCTTCAATGCGTGGTTCGATCACGCCGGCCAGCGCTTGGCGGCTCAGCATGCGAGGGCCTCTGTCGCCCAGACCCGGCACCTCGACTTGTGCATCGGGGTCGGCCAGCAACTGTTTGGCGTAACCGCTCTCGACCTTGATGTCTTCGGCATCTTTGGTAGGTGTGCGCAAAGCCATGGCGATGTCGCTGGTGATCAGGTCGCCGGCAATCGGGATCACGGCGGTGTGGCGGATGGAGCCATTGGCAAAGATCGCCACATCGGTGGTGCCTGCGCCAATGTCCACGCACACCACGCCCAATTCGCGCTCGTCGGCAGACAACACCGCCAAGCTCGACGATTGGGGGTTGAGCAGCAACTGGTCTACCTCAAGGCCGCAGCGGCGCACGCACTTGATGATGTTTTCTGCCGCGCTTTGGGCGCCGGTCACGATGTGCACCTTGGCCTCCAGGCGCATGCCGCTCATGCCGATCGGCTCTTTGACTTCCTGCCCATCGATCACAAACTCCTGGGGGGCCACCAACAGCAAACGCTGGTCACTGGAAATATTGATGGCACGCGCCGTCTCCATCACCCGGGCCAAATCGGCCTGGCTGACCTCTTTGTCTTTGATGGCCACCATGCCGCTGGAGTTGATGCCACGTATGTGGCTGCCGGTGATCCCGCAGTTGACTCGCGTGATCTTGCAATCGGCCATCAGCTCGGCCTCTTTCAAGGCCTGCTGGATGCTTTGCACGGTGGCATCGATGTTGACCACCACACCCCGCTTGAGGCCATTGCCTGAGGCAATGCCCAGACCTGCGATCTTGAGCGCGCCATCCGGCATGACCTCGGCCACCACGGCCATCACTTTGGAGGTCCCGATGTCCAATCCGATCACCAGATCTTTGTACTCTTTTGCCATGTCAACCACCGTTTCCGTTTGATTTCTGCACCTTGATCACTCAAAGCTTGTTCTTTTTGCTTGATTCCACCGTCGTCACGCCCTGCAAACGCAGGGCATAGCCATTTTTGTGCCGTAAATCGGCGCTGATCAGCGCGGTTGGTGTTCGCTGGTAACTCGCGGCCACCTGCGACAACGTTGTCAAAAACACTGTCAGCTTTTGCGTCAGTTCCGTGGCCGTGCCACGGCCCAGCTCGACCCGTGCGCCATTTTTTGTTTCGACACGCCAACTGCCGCGTGGCGTCAACTCGATCATCTCGATGGCCATGTCCAAATCCTGAAAACGAGGGTTCAAGGCCAAGTACATGCGGGCCACTTCCAACGACTCGTCATCCGGACCCTTCATCCGCGGCAAGCGCTCGGCGTCCACATCTTCCAAACTGGCCTCAAACACTTGCCCTTGTTCATTGACCATGGTGTTGGCCCCCTCATCGCCCCAAATGGCAATGGGTTGGTGTTCCAACAACACAGTGCGCAATTGGTTGGGGAAATCGCGGTGCACGATCGCCATGCGGACCCATGGCACGGACTCAAAGGCTTGCCGCGTCTGGTCCAAGTCGATGCTGAAGAAATTACCTTGCAGTTTGGGCAACACTTGCGTGCGGAAGGTGAAGGCATTGTTGCGATCGACCTCACCTTGCACCGTGATGGCTTGCAATGCAAAGGCCGGATGCCGCAGCAACCAACCCGCCGAGCCTGCCAAGGCCAACGCCATGAACACCACCACCAGCGAAGCTGTGGCCATGTGCATGAGGCGGACATCGGCGGGCAAGGGCATGGGCTTTTTCAAGGCGCGGACTCCCTGTAATCCAGTGCGGCATCGGCCAGCAAATGCACGCACAGCGCCTGGTAGTCCATGCCATCGGCCGCTGCCGACATGGGCACCAGTGAATGGCTTGTCATGCCGGGGGAGGTGTTGATCTCGAGCAAATAGGGCTGGCGTGTGGCACCGTCGATCATGACGTCGATGCGGCCCCAGCCTCTACAGCCGAGCACTTGGTAGGCCTTGACCACCAGCGCCTGGATCGCGGCTTCTTCGGTGGCAGACAAACCACTGGGCACCAGGTACTGGGTGTCGTCGGTGAAGTATTTGTTTTGGTAGTCGTAGTTGCCGTCCGGTGCGACGATGCGGATCACGGGCAAGGCGCGAGCCTCATCACCCGCGCCCAGCACCGGGCAAGTCACCTCGTCGCCCACAATGCACTGCTCGCACAAAATGTCGTGGTCGCACGCTGCCGCGGCCAGCAATGCGGCGCGCAGGTCTTGCGTATGCTGCACCTTGGTCACGCCAATGGACGAGCCTTCGCGAGCGGGCTTCACAATGAGCGGCAAACCCAGCTTGGCCACCAGGTCTTGCGCCGACACCGTGTCGATTTGCGAGGGGTGCACCAACACATGGCGCGGCGTGGGCAAGCCCTCGGCCTGCCAGACCCGTTTGGTCATCACCTTGTCCATGGCCATGCTCGACGCCATCACGCCCGAACCGGTATAGGGCACGCCGAGCAACTCCAGTGCGCCTTGCACGGTGCCGTCCTCGCCGTAACGCCCGTGCAGTGCGATGAAGCACCGTGTGAAACCGTCGCGCTTGAGTTCGCTCAAATCGCGCTGCGCTGGATCAAATGCCTGGGCGTTCACGCCGGCATCCACCAAGGCCTGGAGCACGCCCTGCCCCGACATCAGCGACACCTCGCGCTCTGCCGAGCGCCCGCCCATCAGCACCGCCACCTTGCCCAGGTCGGCCAGGTTTTGCTGCGCCTGCTGCATGTCTTGCTGGTTCATGCGGCCACCCCATTGGGTCGGTTTTGTGTGGCCCATGCCACCACCTGTGCGGGGGTGGCACCGATCGAGCCCGCACCCATGCAGATGAGCACATCGCCATCGCGTGCGTTGTCCATCACAACTTGTGGCATGTCGGCTATTTGGTCCACAAACACCGGCTCGACTTTGCCTGCCACCCGCAGCGCTCGGGCCAGCGATCGGCCGTCGGCGGCCACTATCGGCGCCTCGCCTGCGGCATAGACCTCGGACAGCAAAACACTGTCGCAGCCTTGGCCAATGACTTTGACAAAGTCTTCGAAACAATCGCGCGTGCGGCTGTAGCGGTGCGGCTGGAACGCCAACACCAAACGCCGACCTGGAAATGCCCCACGGGCTGCAGCCAGCGTGGCGGCCATTTCCACAGGGTGGTGGCCGTAATCGTCGATGACGGTGAATTGCCCTTGGCCATCGGCAGTGGGCACATCGCCATAGCGCTGAAACCGCCGACCGACGCCCTTGAAGTGGGCCAATGCGCTTTGCACCGCCGCATCATCCACGCCCAGCTCCACGGCCACCGCGATCGCGGCCAAGGCATTGAGCACGTTGTGCTCACCAGGCAAGTTCAACACAACGGGCATATCCGGCAGGGTCACGCCGTTACGGCGCTGGACCGTGAAATGCATGCGCCCGTTTTCGGCACGCACGTCGACCGCACGGACTTGCGCACCTTCGCGCAGGCCGTAGGTGGTCACTGGGCGGGCAATGGCCTCCACAATAGACTGCACACCAGGATCATCTGAGCAAACGATGGCCGTGCCGTAAAACGGCATCCGGTGCAAAAACTCCACAAATGCCGCTTTGAGTTTGGCCAAGTCGTGGCCATAGGTTTCCATGTGGTCAGCATCGATGTTGGTGACCACCGCCAT
>NZ_CALBEX010000185.1 GCF_937889215.1 uncultured Limnohabitans sp. | reverse complement strand
CCGGGTGGCCAAAGCATTGGCGGTCAATGTGGGCTCGCCCGAAGTGTTGAGTTGCTTCACAAGCTGGGCGCTATGGGCATTCAAGTCCAGCGGGCCGGGCGGGTTGGCGCGGGTCAACGCTGGCATCTGCAGCGCAGAAAAATCGATCTTCTGGCCCGTCAAGATCAAATCCGGGTTCTCTATCTGGTTGTGCGCCGCCACCTGATGGGCCAGGCGCATGGCTTGGCCCTCGGTGATCGGCTGCTGGTTTTGCCTGTAGTGGGCTTTGACCAAACCGATCAAAGTGTCACCCCCTTGCGCCTGCACCACGGAAGTGGGCGTCGCCACATCGGCCAACACCTGCCCAAACGCCCCCGACCGGTTCGCAGCGGGCAGGTCCGCGCCGCCACCTAAAGGGGCAGAGCGGTTCAGCGCTGGCAGGCTGGACAAAGGGGACAACAAGTTGCTCATGGGTCGGGGGGGGTCAAGGTGCGGTGGTTTGGCCTGGTCTCGTTTTTGCTTGGTAGTTGGAAATCATGAACACTGTCAAAACTTCCACACCGATGAAACCCAACATGCAAATGCTGTGCCGACTTTTGGATCACCTCACGATCCGGGGCCTCTGGCTGAGCTTTGCCCTCTGGTTGACCAGCCTCAGCGCCATGAGTGCGCCGCTGGATGCACGCACTTCGGGTGCCCAAGCCCTGCACAAAGCCGTCATCACCTGGGTGGCGCAAACCCAATCGGTGTCGCCCGAAGCCGTTGACATCGCCCCGATGGACCCGCGCCTGCAAATCCAAACCTGCAGCCAAGCCCTCGCCATGGACCTGCCCTTTGCCAGCGCGCAAACCGTTCGGGTGCGCTGCCCACAACCGGCTTGGCAGCTCTATGTGCGGGTCGCCATCGCAGGCCAAGCGGCCACGCCCACGCCAGCCCCCAGCCAAGCAGCCGCCCCTGCGCCTGAACAGCGCCAAGTGCTGGTCGCCGCCGTGCCCCTGCAACGCGGCATGCAGCTCAACGCCACTCATGTTCGGCTTGCAGATGTCGATACACCTGGCATGCCCGTGAACGTGCTCGAACACGTCTCGCAAGTGCTCTACGCCGAGGTGGTGCGCGACGTGCGCCCAGACACCCCGCTGCGCAGCCAAGACATCCGGCCCACCGTGCTCGTCAAAAGAGGCCAAATGGTCTTGATGTCCGTGGGGCAAACCAGCGGTTTTAAAATATCTGCGAGGGTAGAAGCCATGCAAGACGGCCGCTACGGCGAGCAAATCAAGCTCAAAAACCGGGAATCCGGCCGTTTGCTCACGGGTCAGGTCAAGGGGCCCAACCAGGTTGAAGGCCTTTGAAGCCCCGGATCGCAAAAATAATGAAAAAAACAGATCAACCCGCTCAAGTTCTAGAATCTGCTGTCGATTCTGAATTCGAGCGAGGTCTCAGCTCATTGAAAAGAGGCCAGAAAAGAGAACCATCATGACTGATCCCATCTCTAGTTTCCGCCGAGTTGCCCAAATGGACTCGTCCAATCGCCAAGCGGCTGCGAAGGCTCAAGAGCGTTCGTCTGATGCTGCGTCTGAAACCCTTTTGAAGGCAGCACCAACCCAATCTGACGAAGTCAAATTGAGCGAAGTGGCGCAAAAAGCCATGCAAGAACCCGAATTCGACCGCGCCAAAGTTGAGGCCATCAAACTCGCCATCCAGCAAGGTCAATACCCCATGGACACGCGACGCATTGCCGAAAACTTCATGGCCATCGAAAAAATGATCCAAGACTGATCTTTGAATGAGCAACCAGCATCCAAGCACTGACGCCCAGCCACCAGACGGCACCTTGGCCGCCGTGATGGCCGCGGCACCGCAGGACGCGGCCCGCCTGGCCGAATTGTTGGCGCTGGAGTTCGAAGTTTTGAAATCCCGTGACATGAACGGGTTCGAGGGCCTGCAAGCCGAACGCATCCAAATCCTCGAAAGACTGGCCTGGTTTGCCCAGTGGGCCGCTGCGCAAAACCCCGCCCCCTCCGTCTGGCAAGACCTGCAGCCTGGCCTGCAGCAATGCAAACAAGACCACCTGCGCAACATTCAATTGCTGCAACGCCAACTCCAAGCCGTCAAAGGCGCACTGCAAGCCCTGCAAGGCGAATCCAACGTCTCGGTCGATCTGTACGACCGCCTGGGCCAAGTCTCCCGCCGCCATGGCACCACCCCCTTTCTAGACGCCTGACAAACCCGCGCAGAAACGTCGATATTTGTAGGCATCTGTAGGTCGGCGCCTTCAGGTCCGACAAAGCCGCCGGCACCCCAAAACCGCATGACATGTCGCTTCGCGAAGGGATGGCTGTCGGACCTAAAGGCCACGACCTACGGGGCGTTCGGCATTTGTAGGTCGGCGCCTTCAGGTCCGACAAAGCTGCTGGCATTCCAAAACCGCATGACACGTCGCTTCGCGAAGGGATGGCTGTCGGACCTAAAGGCCACGACCTACGGGGGATGTGTCGGACCTAAAGGCCGCGACCTACGCGGGATGTGTCGGACCTAAAGGCCGCGACCTACGGGGAAATGTCGGGCCTGAAGGCCGTGATTTAGGGGAATGTTTGTAAATAAATACAAAAGCGTTGAATTGGATGCGGGTTTGTGGCTCAATGAATCGATCCATGTCGAAGGAGACGCCATGCAATACCGCCGCGCCAAAACGCCTGGGGGGAGCTACTTTTTCACGGTGGTGACGCATGAACGTCACCCTTGGTTGGCCGATCCCGATGTGGCCCG
>NZ_CALBEX010000184.1 GCF_937889215.1 uncultured Limnohabitans sp. | reverse complement strand
CCCAGCGCCAAATACCAGCGCACCAAATCAGGGGAAATGGGGGCCGCGCCCGTCACCAAAAAACGCGCGCGGTGGATGCCGATCATCTTGCGCACGTTGTTCAGCGCCAGCAACCGGGCCACATGAAAGCGCAGCTTGAGGCTGGCGGGCACCGGCTTGTGCGCCAGAACCAAATCGGCCACCTGCTGGCCCACACCAATGGACCAGCCATACACCGCTTGCTGCAAGCCGCCCGCTTCTTTCAGCGCGATCATCACGCCCGAGTAAAATTTTTCCCAAACGCGGGGCACGGCCGTGAACACGGTGGGCGCGATCTCGCGAACGTTTTCGGGCACGGTTTCGGGGTTCTCTACAAAGTTGAGTTTGGCCCCGGTGTACATCGAGAAATACTCACCGCCCATGCGCTCGGCGATGTGGCACAGCGGCAAGAAGCACATGCATTCGTCGCGCTCGTCGCGGGCAATCAGGGTGTTGTAGCCGCGCACGGTGTAGACCAGCCCGTGGTGGCTGTGCATGCCGCCCTTGGGTTTGCCGGTAGTGCCTGAGGTGTAGACCAAAATGGCCAGCTCTTCGGGCTTGCAAGCAGCGCTGCGCTGCGCGAGCAAATCGGGGTGTTGCTGGGCGTGTTCGCGGCCCAGGGCTTGCAGCTGCTTCAAGCTGATCACCATGGGGTCATGGAAGTCACGCAGACCCTCCATGTCGAACACCACGATCTTTTGCAGCAAGGGCAAGGTGTCGCGCACGGCCAAGGCTTTGTCGAGCTGCTCGTCGTCTTCGACAAACAGCACGCGGGTGCCAGAGTCTTCGCACAGGTAATGCACCTGCTCGGCCGCGTCGGTTGGGTAGATGCCGTTGGACACGCCACCGGCACTCAGCACGGCCAAGTCGCACAGCACCCATTCAATGTTGGTGTTGGACAGGATGGAGGCGGTGTGCCGCGCCTCAAAACCCAGCGCCATCAGGCCGTGGCCGATCTCACGCACGGCTTGCGCGGTCTCGTTCCAAGTCCAGCTGCGCCAGATGCCAAAGTCTTTTTGGCGCATCCAGACATTGGGGCCGCGAGCGGCCACTGCGTTCCAGAAGATGGCGGGAATGGTCTCGCCCGCCATGACGACATTTTTTTGCGGCGCAATGCCGGAGGTGTCCCAGAGTTGGCT
>NZ_CALBEX010000183.1 GCF_937889215.1 uncultured Limnohabitans sp. | reverse complement strand
CGTGTAATACAGCGCCGCAGACAAAGTGTCGGTGGTGAACAAACCCACGCAGGCCAGCAAAGTGCCTACCGAGGACACCGTGAGGTAGGCCACCAAGCGGCTCAAGCTGTGCGCCGCAAGTGCGCCCATGACCCCCAACACGCTGGTGGTCAGCGCCAAAGGCAGCAGCCAGTCGGCCACGGCCATGGCCGACTCCCCTGCCCCCACTCCAAAAATCACCCAGTGCGTGCGGATGATGCTGTAGACCCCGACCTTGGTCATGATGGCAAACAGCGCCGCCACCGGCGCGCTGGCCGCTGCATAGGTGCCGGGCAGCCAAAAGTACAAGGGCACCAGCGCGGCCTTGAGGCCAAACACGGCCAGCAACACCAAGGCAGCGGCCTGCGCCAGCCAAGCTTGATCACCGGTGAGTTGCGCCACCTTGAGGCCCACATCGGCCATGTTGAGCGTGCCGGTCACGCTGTAGACCATGGCCAGACCAATCAAGAACAAGCCCGAAGCGGCCAGGTTGAGCACCACGTAATGGATGCCCATGCGAAAGCGCTCGCGCCCCTGGCCATGGACCAGCAGCACATAAGAGGCGATCAGCAAGACTTCGAAGAACACGAACAGGTTGAACAAATCGCCCGTCATGAACGCGCCGCACAGCCCCATGAGCTGGAATTGGAACAGCGCATGGAAATGCCGCCCCCGGGCGTCCCAGCCGCCCGTGGCGTACCAAAGCACGGGCACAGCCACCAGGTAAGTCAACAACACCATCAGGCCGGACAAACGGTCCAGCACCATGACGATGCCAAAGGGCGCGGGCCATTCGCCCAGTTGGTAAACCAGCAACTCACCGCTGCTGGCCTGCACCACCAGGCCGATGGCCATGAGCAAACCCAGCAACACCGAGGCCATGGCCAGTCGACGCGCCCAGCGCTGTCGGCTGTCGCCATGGCCACCGCCGGCCACCTGTTGGCTGCCATCGCCCAGCAGCAACAAGGCCACGGCCGTGAACACGGGCAGCAAAACCGACAGCACGGGCGCGTGCTGCAGCCAGAAAGACAAGAGAGCGTCGAACATCAAACCGGCCCCCCTTGTGCTGTGGTGGGCGAGCTTGCAGCGCTTGGGTCTTTGGTCACTGCACTGGCCACAAAACCGGGTGCGTGGCCAGGCTCGTGCCCGTCAACATGGTCACTGCCGCTTTCGTGCCGGCTGCGCAGGGCCAACTCGATGACAAAGCCCGTGGTAGCAAAACCAATCACGATGGCTGTGAGCACCAGCGCCTGCGGCAAAGGGTCGGCGACGGGGCCGTCGCCGACCAAAATGGGTTGCGCATTGGTCCACAAGCGCCCCATAGCGAAGATGAAAACGTTGACGGCGTAGCCGAGCAAAGACAAGCCGAGCACCACGGTGAAAGTGCGTCCGCGCAGCATCAGGTAAACGGCGCAGGCGGTGACAAAACCGATACCGCTGGCCAACAAAAATTCCATGCTCATGTGAGCTCCTTGGTGCGACTTGAAACGCTGAACGAAAGGGTGTGTGCAGTGATCATGCGGCCACCTTGGGGCGCACAGCGCTCGGGCCCGGCGATTCACGGGTCGCATTGCCCAACACCGAGATGGTCAACAGCGTGGCCCCAACCACGACCAAATAAACGCCCAAGTCAAACAAGGCGGCCGAGGCCAGCGGCAGCTCACCCAAAACCGGCACCACCGGGTTGCCGTGGGCACTGGTCAAGAACGGGCGACCCCACACAAACGCGCCCACCCCGGTCAGTCCGGCAATGCCCAGGCCCGCGCCGATCCACTGAACAAAGCGCCGACCCGCCTGGCCACGCAAGAGGTATTCAGCCTTGGCCTGCCCCATGGACATGAACTGCAGCACCAGCGCCACAGCCGTGATCAGGCCCGCAATGAAGCCGCCACCGGGCATGTTGTGCCCGCGCATGAAGATGTAAATGGTGAACACCAGCGCCACCGGCAACACCACCCCAGCGGCCACACGCAACATGAGCGGTTGTGCGGCAAAGGTCCAGGCCAGGCCATCGCTGTCCTGTTGAGGGCGGCGCGTGCGCATGCCCTCCATCAGCGCCAGCACGCCAATGGCGGCGATGCCCAGCACCGTGATCTCGCCAAAGGTGTCATAACCCCGGAAGTCCACCAAGATCACATTGACCACGTTGGAGCCACCGCCCACGGGGATCGACTTGTCCAAGAAGAACCAGGAAATGGCGCTGTGGTCACGGGTCACAAACACCCAGCTCAACCAGGCCATGCCAGCACCGGCAGCCAGCGCCAGTGCGCCGTCGCGGACGCGGCGGGCGGTGCTCGACTCGCGCGGTGAATGTTGTGGCAACAAGGCCAAACCCATGAGCATCAGCACCGTGGACACCACCTCCACCGACAACTGGGTCAAGGCCAAATCGGGCGCGGACAGGCTGACAAAAGTCAGGGACGTGACCAAGCCCACCACGCCCACCAAGACCACGGCCTGAAAGCGGTGATGGTGCTGCAGCGCCAGCGTCAAAGTGGTGGCCCCCAGCAGCAGCCAAATCATGATGGCCAGGGGCGATGCAGGCAACAACTCGCGAGGGCCGGTGCCGATGCCGCTGCCCAGCAAAGGCAAGCCGACCACCAAGACCACGCCGCCCAGCATCCAGGCCAGGTAGCTTTGCAGCGAGCCGTTCTCCAAACGCAGCGTCAAGCGACCGGCGAAGGCAAACAAGCCGTCGATCAGGCCTTCAAACATCTGCCGACCGGTGGCGCGGCCAAACCAGGCCTCGGACTCGATGCGGTGCAGGCGCTTGTTTTTGGCCAGCATCAGGTACAGCGCAATGCCCACCACCAGCGCGATCGCGCTCATGAGCAAGGGAAGGTTGAAGCCGTGCCAGATGGCCAAGTGGTATTCGGGCAGTGGCTTGCCGGCCAAGGCCGTGGCCGCCACATCGACCAGCGGGCCCAGTGTGAGCGCGGGCAACACCCCCACCACGATGCACAGCGTGACCAGCAGCATCGCGGGCAGCTTCATGCCCAGCGGCGGCTCGTGCGGGTGGGTGTTGAGCACATCGCCCAGCGGGCCGTTGAAATACGTGTCGTGCACAAAACGCAGCGAATACGCCACGCTGCAGACCCCGGCCAAAGTCACCAGCGCGGGCACCAGCCAAGCGAACGCGCCGGAGGTGCCCACCACCGCTTCGGTGAAAAACATCTCTTTGGACAAGAAGCCGTTGGTCAAAGGCACACCCGCCATGGACGCGGCCGCCACCATGGACAACGTGGCCGTCCAGGGCATGAGCGACCACAGGCCGCCCAGCTTGCGCATGTCGCGCGAATGGGTTTCGTGGTCCACGATGCCCGCGATCATGAACAGCGAGGCCTTGAAGGTGGCGTGGTTGAGCACATGGAACACCGCCGCCACAGCGGCCAGCGGCGAGCCCAGGCCCACCAAAAACGTGATCAGGCCCAAGTGGCTCACGGTGGAATAAGCCAGCAAACCTTTAAGGTCGTGCTTGAAGATCGCGATGAAGGCCGCAAACAACACCGTGATCAGGCCCACCGTGGTGACAATCGCCTCAAAATAACCCGACCCGGCCAGCACCGGGTACATGCGCATGAGCAAAAACACCCCGGCCTTGACCATGGTGGCCGAGTGCAGGTAGGCCGACACGGGCGTGGGCGCAGCCATCGCATCGGGCAGCCAGAAGTGAAATGGGAACTGCGCGCTCTTGGTGAAGGCCCCCACCAAAATCAAGAGCAGCGCGGGCAAGAACATCGGGTCGGCTTGAATGGTGGCCACGTTGCCCAGCATTTCACTCAGCTCGTACGTGCCCGCAATCTGACCCAGCAAGACAAAGCCGCCCAGCATGGCCAGGCCGCCGCCCCCGGTCACGGCCAAGGCCTGACGGGCTCCGGCGCGTGCGTCGGGCCGGTGGCTCCAATAACCGACCAACAAGAAGGACGAAACGCTGGTCAGCTCCCAAAACACCACCAAGAGCAGCAAGTTGTCTGAGAGCACCACGCCCAGCATGGCGGCCATGAACAGCATCATCTCGCTGTAAAACTTGCCGGCCGAGTCCTTGGCGCTCAAGTAGTAATGCGCATACAAGATGATCATCAAGCCGATGAACAGGATCAGGCCCGCGAACATCATCGACAGGCCGTCGAGGCGGAACGTCAGGTTCAGCCCGATCTCGGGCACCCAGGGCCAGGCGTTCATCACCGTCTCACCGGCCAGCACGGCAGGGGCCATGGACAGCAACAGGCCCAAACTGGTGGCCGTGACGGCACCCGCCGCGCAAGCGGTCAGCAGTCGCGAGCGGGAACCTAGCCAAAACGTGGCCAGGGTGCCCAGCAAAAGAGGGAGCAATACGATGAATAAGAGCACGGCATGTCTTTCAGGTAAGCGGCCGATTTTAGCCATGCAGCCTGCTTCCTCCCCCCAAGTCATGCTGACCACGGGTCTTTTGTTTGGGTTTGCACCCCAGCGACTGGTCAAGCGGGCATTTAATAAGTACACTTATCGAATAACTTCTTTTTGTTCCCCCTTCCACGCCAGGAACCCCATGAGCCCTTCACACAACACACTCCCCGTCATCGTTGCAGGCGGTGGCATTGGCGGCTTGGCCGCTGCCCTCGCCTTGGTGCGCCAGGGCTTTGCCGTCACCGTGCTGGAGCAAGCCCCCGAGATCGGCGAAATCGGCGCGGGCATCCAAATTGGACCGAACGGGTTTCATGCGTTTGACGCATTGGGCATCGGCGACAAGGCCCGTGGCCGCGCGGTCTACACCGACTTCATGGTGATGCACGACGCGCTCGACGAGTACCAGGTCGGCAAGATCCCCACCGACGAAAAATTCCGCGAGCGTTTTGGCAACCCCTATGCCGTGATCCACCGCGCCGATGTGCACTTGTCCTTGCTCGAAGCCGCGCAAGAAACCGGGCAAGTGCAATTTCACACCAGCACCCGCGTGGTGCGCATTGAACAAGACGACAGCAGCGTGACCGTGTGGGACCAAAACGGCAAAGCCTTCCAGGGCTGCGCCCTGATCGGGGCCGATGGCGTCAAATCGGTGGTGCGTGAGCAGTTTGTGGGCGACCCGGCCCGCGTCACGGGCCATGTGGTCTACCGCGCCGTGGTCGACAAAAAAGACTTTCCTGCCGATCTGCAATGGAACGCGGCCGCCATCTGGGTGGGGCCCAACTGCCACCTGGTGCACTACCCGCTGCGCGGCGGCGAGCAATACAACGTGGTGGTGACTTTCCACAGCCGCGAACAAGAAGAATGGGGTGTCAAAGACGGCAGCAAG
>NZ_CALBEX010000182.1 GCF_937889215.1 uncultured Limnohabitans sp. | reverse complement strand
CCTGCACATCGGCATCGCGCAGCAAACGGGTCAACTCGGTTTCGTCCAGATCGCTCAGGCTGCGGTAGCGTTGCAAGTCCAGGTGCTGAGCCAAAAAAGCGCTGATGGCTTTGTCGCTGCTGCGTACATCCAGCACAAAGGCTTGCTGTGCGGGGGGCTCAATGGGCTTGACGGCAGGGGTTGCTGTTGAGGCAGGTGGCACTTCGGCTTGTGCCCTGGCAGGTCCAAGGGCTGCTGCCCAGAGCGCAGCCAACAGCAAGGCCCAAGCCATGCGCGATATGCAAGCGGGCCGCGCAGGCCGCCTCATTTGCTCAGCAAACGCATCGCATCTTCCAGCCCCTTGAGGGTCAGCGGGTACATGCGGTTGCTCATCAGTTGCTGGATGATGGAGATGCTCTGGCGGTATTGCCACACGCCTTGGGGTTCGGGGTTGATCCAGGCGAACTTGGGGAAGGTGTGGGTCAGGCGTTGCAGCCATTCGGCCCCGGCTTCCTCGTTGTTGTATTCGACGCTGCCGCCTTTTTGCAAAATCTCGTAAGGGCTCATGGTGGCGTCCCCGATGAAGATCAGCTTGTAGTCCTTGTTGTACTTGCGCAGGATGTCCCAGGTGGGGAATTTTTCGGCATAGCGGCGCTTGTTGTTCTTCCACATGAAGTCGTAGACGCAGTTGTGGAAGTAATAAAAATCGAGTTGTTTGAATTCGGTCTTCACGGCTGAGAACATTTCTTCCACCCGCGCAATGTGTTCGTCCATGGTGCCGCCCACGTCCATGAGCAGCAGCACTTTCACATTGTTGTGGCGCTCCGGGCGCATCTGAATGTCCAGATAACCTGCATTGGCCGCTGTTTTGCGGATGGTGCCGTCCAAGTCGAGTTCGTCTTGAGAACCTTCACGCGCAAAGCGGCGCAGGCGGCGCAGCGCCACTTTGATGTTGCGCGTGCCCAGTTCCTGCTGGTCGTCATAGTCCTTGTAAGCGCGCTGCTCCCAGACCTTGATGGCGCTTTTGTTGCCACCCTTGCCGCCAATGCGGATGCCCTGTGGGTTGTAACCGCCATTGCCAAAAGGTGAGGTGCCGCCGGTGCCGATCCATTTGTTGCCACCTTCGTGCCGCTCTTTTTGTTCTTCGAGGCGCTTCTTTAAAGTGTCCATCAACTCGTCCCAGCCCATCTTCTCGATGGCGGCTTTTTGCTCGGGCGTGAGTTCTTTTTGCAGGATTTTTTCAAGCCAGTCGAGCGGCACTTCTTTGGTGAAGTCGGTCAGCATCTCCACGCCCTTGAAGTAAGCGCCGAAAGCCTTGTCGAACTTGTCGAAGTGCTTCTCGTCCTTGACCATCACGGTGCGTGCCAGGTGGTAGAAATCGTCGATGCCGCAAGCGTCTGAGGCCGGGCCGACCACGTTGGCCTGCAGGGCTTCAAGCAGCGTCAAGTACTCGCGCACCGAGACGGGCAGTTTGGCGGCGCGAAGGGTGTAGAAAAAATCGATCAGCATGGCCGGGGTTCCTCGGTTCTGGTGCGGCTCAATTGAAAGTCGAGGTGGGTGCGCACATTGGGCCATTCTGTGGCAATGATGCTGTAAACGCAGGTGTCGCGCAGTGCGCCAGCGCCCAAAGGGTGGGTGTTTATTTGGTGGCTGCGCAAAATGCCGTCCAGTTTGGCCCCCAAGCGCTCAATGGCGCGGCGGCTTTGCTGGTTGAAGAAGTGGGTGCGAAACTCTACCGCGATGCATTGGAGCTGTTCAAACGCGTGAGCCAGCAGCAAGCGCTTGGCTTCGGTGTTGAGAGGGCTGCGCTGCAAGCTTTTGCGGTACCAAGTGGAGCCAATTTCAACCCGGCGGTGGGTCGCATCGATGTTCATGTAGGTGGTCATGCCCACGGCTTGGCCTGTGGCCGGGTCGATCACGGCAAAGGGGCACATGCTGCCTTGGGTTTGCAACTGGAGCCTGCGCTCGATTTCAGCCGCCATGCCTTCGGGTGTTGGAATGGCGGTGTACCAGAGTTGCCACAGCTCACCATCTCGCACTGCCGCCACCAAGTCGTCGTGGTGGGCCAGCGTCAGCGGCTCCAGCCGAACGTGCGGGCTGCTCAAGGTGGTGGGCTCTGCAAAAACGGTCATCGTCGCTCAATCCTTCGGGCGCTGTTCCGGGAGGGGCTGTTGTGCAGAAGGCTTTGGACTTCAGCGGTTGCGCTGGTTCATGAAAACCAGCTTTTCAAACAGCGTCACGTCTTGCTCGTTTTTCAGCAGTGCGCCCACCATCGGGGGCACCGACACTTTTTGGTCGGCGCTTTGCAAGGCCTCCAGGGGAATGTCTTCGGCCACCAGCAGTTTGAGCCAGTCCAGCAATTCGCTGGTGGAGGGCTTTTTCTTCAGGCCGGGCAGGCCGCGCACGTCGTAAAAGGTCTTGAGCGCAAGGGCCAGCAGGTCTTTCTTGAGCGTGGGGAAGTGCACATCCACGATCTGGCGCATGGTGTCCGCTTCGGGGAACTTGATGTAGTGGAAAAAGCAGCGGCGCAAGAAAGCGTCGGGCAGTTCTTTTTCGTTGTTGGAGGTGATGAACACCAGCGGGCGGGTCTTGGCCTTGATGAGCTGGCGCGTCTCGTAGCAATAAAACTCCATGCGGTCGATCTCGCGCAGCAAGTCATTGGGGAATTCGATGTCGGCCTTGTCGATCTCGTCGATCAGGATGGCCACGGGGGTTTCCGAGGTGAACGCCCGCCAAAGTACACCTTTGATGATGTAGTTCTCGATGTCTTTGACTTTTTCTTCGCCCAGCTGGCTGT
>NZ_CALBEX010000181.1 GCF_937889215.1 uncultured Limnohabitans sp. | reverse complement strand
GCCATCGCTGTGATCGCCGCTTTCACCCTTGGGCCAGAGCACTTTGGCCGCCAAATGCGCCAAGGCATGGACCCGGCCACACACTGGGACATCGTGGTGCACGAGTCCTTGGGTATTTTGGTGATGGCCCTGACTTTGCTGCGTTTGCTGTGGGTGGCCGTGCGCCCAGCCAAACCCACATTCGACATGGCCGCCTGGATGCACACTGTGGCCAAAGCCACCCATGGTTTGTTGTGGCTGGCGCTGCTGGCTGTGCCCGTGAGCGCCCTGCTGGCCCTGGGCACCGAAGGCAACCCCCTGACCTTGCTGGGCGGCATCCGCTTGGACACCTTGCCCATCACCGGCCAGTCACCCCTGGCACATTTGGCCGATTGGGGCGATGTGCACAAATGGCTGGGCGACGCCATCCTGTGGATGTCGGGCCTGCATGCGGTGGCGGCTATCTATCACCACTTTGTGCTCCAAGACGGCGTTTTGCGCGCCATGTTGCCCAAGCGCAGCTGAGCCCACACCCCCGCATGGAAACCGAACTCAAACTCACGCTTGACGCGGCCGACCTGCCCTGCCTGCTGGCCCACCCTCTGCTGCGAGGTGCAGGCAGCACGCAGCGCTTGCTCAACACCTATTTCGACACGGCCGATTTGGCGTTGCAAAAGCGCCGCATGGCGGTGCGCGAGCGCCTGGCAGGCGAGCAATGGCTGCTGACCGTCAAGACCGCAGGCCACAGCGCAGGCGGCCTGTCACGCCGCCAGGAATGGGAAGGCCCAACCACCCCCGGCGCGCTTGAGTTCGACACCCTGGTCAATGAGCCCGCACTGGCGCAAGAACTGATGGCGCTGCGCCCGAACTTGCGCGCCCTGTTCTGCACCGACTTCGAACGCCAGCGCTGGGTCATCGCCCATGCTGGCGCGCAGATCGAAGTGGCGCTGGACCAAGGCCGTATCCATCTGCCCGGCACCGACCTGAGCGAGCCCCTGCTGGAGCTGGAATTGGAATTGCTCAGCGGGCCGGAAGAGGCCCTAATGGCGCTGGCCGACGTGCTGCGCCAGACACCCCAAGGCACTGTGCCGCTGGTGCCCAGCGATGCGAGCAAGGCGCAGCGGGGGATGGCGCTTTGGGGCCGGTCTCGCTGAAGAGCGTTCACCGCGCTGCATCTGTCACGCAGCGATCACCGTCAGCAAGGTCTGACCGTTGGCCACCAACTTCTCGCCCTCGGCATCCACCGCAAACAAATCACAGCTGGTGAACACCTGTGCTTTGCCGGGTTTGACCACCCGCGCTCGGGCAATGAACTTCTGACCCACAGCAGGGCGCAAGCAGTTGACCGAAAAGTTGGCGGCCAACAAGTTTGGCCCCGCCACGGTACCGGCCGCAAAGCCGCAGGCTGTGTCGATGAGGGTGCCAATCAGGCCCGCATGCAGAAAGCCCGAATACTGCCCCACCTCTGCACGCCAGGGCATCTGGATTTCCACCAAGCCGGGTTCTGCCACCGTCACCTCGATGCCGCACCACCGATTGAATTCGGCCATGGCATTGATTTTTTTCAGCATCTCAAGTGGGCTCATTGTTTTCTCCTGGCTTGGGTTTTGAACCACTCGATGTGGTCCATCAGTTTTTTGCGAAGTGCTTGTTGCTCGGTCATGCGTTGGTCAATCTCGGCCACGCGCACCAAGATCGCGTCGATCATGTCTTGCGCTGACAACTTGCCCGCTTTGAAGCGCGGCAAATACTCGGCGATGAAAGGCAGCGAAAAACCCATCTCCCGCGACATGGCGATGAAGATGACGTGCTTCACGGTTTTTTCGTCGTACACGCGGTAGCCGTTGGGCAGTCGCTGGCCGTCAATGAGGCCGTCGGCCTCGTACCGCCGCAAGCGGTGCACCGACACTTGTGTCTTGGCAGAGAGTTCTGAAATGCGCATGAATTCAGTCTAGCAACGCTCGCACTGCGCGAGGCTTATGGCCTTTGACACATGGGCGACAAGCCAAAGCGACCGCTGCCCCGCAGGTGATACCCCATGCCTCAAGGCTGGTGTAAAAACATCCTTCAACCGGAGCCCTCGATGACTGCACACAAAGCTTTGCCTCACGCACAACCTGCCGATGTCGGCATGTGCCCCGACCGCACCCAGCGCCTGATGGACGTGCTGCGCCGCGAAGTGGCCAGCGGCAGGCTGCCCGGCGCAGTGGCCATGGTCGCCCGGCGCGGCCAGATTGGCTTGTTTGAGGCCGTGGGCCAGCAAGACCCCGGTACGGGCACGCCCATGAAGACCGACAGCATTTTCCGCATCTATTCCATGACCAAGCCGGTCGTCTCGGTGGCGGTGATGATGCTGGTGGAACGCGGACAGTTGCTCTTGAGCGACCCGGTCAGCCGATGGATGCCCGAGTACGCAAACCAACAGGTGGCCACGGCCAGCGGGTTGGAGCCCGTGCGGCAAGCTGCCACGGTGCAAGACCTGCTGCGCCACACAGCGGGCCTGACGTATGAATTTTTGGGCGATTCGGCCGTGCAGCGCCAATACGGCGCGGTGAAGATCGCCTCACGCGAACGCACCAACGCCGAGTTTTCGCAAACGCTGGCTGGTGTGCCGCTGCAGTTTCAACCCGGCACCGTATGGGCCTACAGCCGCGCCACCGATGTGCTGGGTCGGCTGGTTGAGGTGGTCAGCGGGCAAGGTCTAGGTGCGTTCCTTCAAGCCGAAATCTTTGGCCCGTTGGGCATGGTGGACACCGGCTTTGCCGTGCCGCCAGAACACCATCACCGCATTGCCGAGCCCTTTGCGCACGATCCTGACGGCGGCGTTCCGATGAAGGTTTTGGAGCCCCGCCAAGTGCCCGCCATGGAAGGCGGTGGCGGCGGACTGATGTCGACGGCCATGGACTACACCCGTTTTTTGCAGTGCCTGCGCAATCGGGGGGAGCTCGATGGCGTGCGCCTGCTGGGCCCGCACACCGTGGATTTCATGACCACCGACCACTTGGGCAGCATTCCGGCCGACGGCACGCTTTTGCCTCCCGGCCACGGTTTCGGTCTTGGCTTTGCGGTGCGCACCCATTTGGGCCTGTCGCCTGTGCCCGGCTCGGTGGGTTTGTATTACTGGGGCGGTATCGCGGGCACCACGTTTTTTGTAGACCCGGCGCTCGACATGGTCGCCATGCTGATGGTCCAGGCACCCAACCAAAGAGATTACTATCGGCCCCTGTTCCGCGACCTGGTGTACGCGGCGTTGCTGTAAAAATTCTGTGGGTCGGCGGCTTAGGACCGACATGCGACATGCGCCCGGGCTCACCATGTCGGAGCTGAAGCCACCGACCTACAAAAATCACTCACTTATTGGAGACAAAACATGTCCACACCCGGCCTCATGATGAACTGCCCGCTGCTCATTTCGGGCATCCTCGAACACGGCGCTGCTCAATTCGGCGAGCAAGAGATTGTCTCGCGCGAGACGCACGGCCCGCTGCACCGCTACACCTATGCTGACGCCGCCAAGCGCTCGCGCCAACTGGCCCATGCACTGGCCCAGCTGGGCCTCAAGGCAGGCAGCGCGGTGGGCTCCATCGCCTGGAACAACCACCGTCACCTGGAAGCTTATTACGCCGTCTCGGGCAGCGGCATGGTCATGCACACCTGCAACCCGCGCCTGCACCCGCAGCAATTGATCTATGTGATCAACCACGCCGAAGACGAGGTCATGCTGTTTGACGCCACCTTTGCGCCACTGGTCAAAGGCATTGCCGCGCATTGCCCCAAGGTGCGCGCCTGGGTGTGCTTGGCAGACGCCGCCAACACCCCAGCCATCGAAGGTGTGAGCGTGCTCAACTACGAAGACCTGATTGCCCCGCACAGCAGCGACTTTGACTGGCCTCAGTTGGATGAAAACACGGGCGCGGCCCTGTGCTACACCTCAGGCACCACCGGCAACCCCAAGGGCGTGCTGTATTCGCACCGCGCCATTGTGCTCAACGCCACCGCCGGCTGCATGCCCGATGTGTTGAACCTGTCCACGCAAGAAACCATCTTGCCCGTGGTGCCCATGTTCCACATCAACGCCTGGTGCATCCCCTATGCCGCCTTGGTGGCGGGCACCAAGCTGGTGTTCCCCGGCCCCAAGCTCGACGGCCCGAGCCTGTACGAGCTGATGGAAGCCGAGCAGGTCACCATCAGC
>NZ_CALBEX010000180.1 GCF_937889215.1 uncultured Limnohabitans sp. | reverse complement strand
AGCCCCCACGCCAAAGTGGCGGTCCGCCAAGAATCGGTATTGGGCACGGGTCAAACCCAAGCGGCCCTGGGTTTCATCGAGCACGACAAAATCATTGCCGGCCCCTTGCATTTTGGTAAAGCGGATGTGCATGGCGGCGATTATCGCCCTTGGTCAGCACGCCAAGGGCAGGCCTCGTGTGTGAGCCCCCTGATAATGGGGCATGGCACGCACATCCCAACTCCTGTACCCCCAACGTGAACCCGCGCCCCTGCGCCCAGCCGCCACTGTGCTGCTTTTGCGCGACGGCCCGCAAGGCCTGGAGGTCTTGATGACCCGCCGCGCCACGACGGCCAGTTTTGCGCCAGGCGCGTATGTGTTTCCGGGCGGGGGCATCGATGCCGCCGACACGTTGGCCCACGCCCAAGCCACCCGCCGCCCCCTGCAAAGCGACTTGCACCTGACGCAGGCCATTGCCGCGATCCGCGAGAGTTTTGAGGAACTGGGCATTTTGCTGGCCCGCCATGCCAACGGCCGCTGGGCCGACAACACCGACATCGCGCAACTTGACCGCCAAGCCCCGTTTGCCGCGCAATGCCAAACCCTGGGTTTGACCCTCGCTGCCGAACAGGTCTATGTGCTGGCCCACTGGATCACCGACCGCGACCTGCCACGCCGCTTTGACGTGCCCTTTTTGGTGGCCCGCATGCCCGAAGGCCAAACCCCGGTGGCCGATGAGTCCGAACAGTTTGAACCCGTCTGGGTGCGCCCACAAGACGCGCTGGCACGTCACGAAGCGGGCCAGTTTTTCATCATCTTCCCGACCATCCGCACGCTCGACCGCCTCAAAGCCTTTGCCACCGTAGACGCGGTGCTGCAAGCCTGCGCGGTCAACGACGAGCCGCTTTGGACCAGCTGCCCCCGTGCCGGTTGGCTGGCGGGCAACGAAGCGCGCTACATGGAGCACGAAGCCCCGTTTGGCGAGCTGGCCTTGGTCACCCCCGACGGGCAAATCCACCACCACCTGGACTGGAAAACCGACCAGCCGGTGCCCCTGCTCAAAAACGTGCAGCGCCTGACCGCCCCCAACCCCGGCGTCATGACCGGCCCTGGCACCAACAGCTATTTGGTGGGTGACCCCGACACCGGCTACATCGCCATCGATCCCGGCCCGGCCGACGACGAGCACCTGCAACGCCTGTGGCGTGCGGCGGGCGGGCAAATCAAAGCGATTGTGTGCACCCACTCACATCCGGACCATTCACCCGGCGCAGCGCCCTTGCAGGCGCTTTGCACCAGATCGGAAGAGCGTCGTGTAGGGAAACCTCTATGTGTAGATCTCGGTGGTC
>NZ_CALBEX010000179.1 GCF_937889215.1 uncultured Limnohabitans sp. | reverse complement strand
GCGCGATGCCGATGCGCGGGCCGTGCATCTGTTGTCCGAAACTGGTATCGATGACCCTGAGCGCCGTTTCGGGGCTTACCCGCACCAGTTGTCGGGCGGCCAACGCCAACGCGCCATGATGGCCATGGCCCTCGCATCCGAGCCCAAGCTCCTTTTGGCCGACGAACCCACTACCGCGCTGGACGCCAGCTTGCGTATTCAAATGCTGCAACTGTTGGCCGATTTGCAGCAAAAGACAGGCATGGCCGTTCTGCTGATCACCCATGATCTCGCCCTGGTGCGCCACTTTGCGGACAAGGTGGCGGTGATGGAACAAGGCCACCTGGTGGAGCAGGGCCCCATGCAGCAAGTCTTTGATCAGCCGCAGCACCCTTACACGCAGCGCCTGCTGCACAGCCGCCCCAGCCGTGAGGGTTTGGCTGCTGCCCCCTTGAATGACACGGTGCCCTTGGTGCAAGCGCGGCAATTGCAGGTGCGCTATCCCTTGTCGGTGCCGGGCTTTCGGGGCTGGTTTCAAAAACAAACTTTCACCGCGCTGCAGGGGGCAGATTTTGCCATCGCCCCAGGCAGCACCTTGGGCATCATGGGCGAGTCCGGCTCAGGCAAGTCGAGTTTGGCGCAAGCCGTCTTGGGCTTGCTGCCGTTTGCGGGCGAGTTGTCCTTTGCGGGCCAAACTTGGCAAGGCCGTCCGGCCCAGGACAAACCCCTGCGCCGCCGTGTGCAAGTGGTCTTCCAAGACCCTTACGGCAGTTTGTCTCCGCGGATGACGGTGGGTGAAATTGTCTCGGAGGGCCTGCTTTTACACCATCCGCACTGGCTGCCTGGACAAATTGAGCAGCGCGTGCACGCCGTTTTGACCGAAGTGGGCTTGGGCGGCCCCGGTTTGAGTGATTTGCTCAGCCGCTATCCCCACGCTTTCTCGGGCGGTCAGCGTCAGCGCATCGCGCTGGCTCGGGCCTTGGTGGTCGAGCCCGAGCTGCTCGTGCTCGATGAACCCACTAGCGCGCTGGATGTCACGGTGCAAAAACAGATTTTGGAATTGCTTCAGTCCTTGCAAAAAACACGCGGCATGGCGTATTTGCTGATCACCCACGATGTGGACGTGCTGCGGGCCATGGCCCACGAGGTCTTGGTGCTCAAGTCAGGGCAGGTGGTGGAGCAAGGCTTGGCCGAGCAGGTGCTGGGTGCGCCACGGCATGCGTACACCCGCAGCTTGGTGAATGCCTTTCCTGAAATTTAGCCCCCAAGGGCACGACGGCTTGTCGTTTTGCTTGTGTCAAAGGTGTTGTTTTCCTTAATAATCACACACTTAGGCCGTTTTATCAGCTAGAATACTGGCTTCACGACCAAACGGGCGGGTTTTCACCGCCCGTTTTTTTTGGGTCTCACTTTTTCAACATTGATCGTTCAAAGCTCTGTGGCATTGCAGCAAATTGTTCAAGAAACCGTAACCGGGCTGGGGTATGACCTGGTCGAGATTGACCGCACAGCGGGCGGTTTGTTGCGCATCACCATCGACTGGCCATGGCAGCCCGGTTCAGAGCTTTTCATCAACGTTGAAGATTGTGAAAAAGTCAACCGCCAGTTGCAGTTCGCCCTTGAAGTCGATGGCGTCACTTACAACCGTTTGGAAGTGTCCTCGCCCGGCATCGACCGCCCCTTGCGCCATGCGCCTGACTTCGAGCGGTTTCTGGGGGAATTGATCGACATCACCCTCAAAGCGCC
>NZ_CALBEX010000178.1 GCF_937889215.1 uncultured Limnohabitans sp. | reverse complement strand
GGCTTGGGACATTCCGTGAATTGGCTCATGTGGGGTCGCCGCACACACTGAAATACAACCCTATTGGGGGCTTGTGCGCTTGCAGTGCAACCAAGCGCTGAGTATATTGACATGATGTGGCCCCGATGGTTCAGTGGCTTGTTTTTGAAGCCCGCTGCCTGGCTCCCCAAGAGGGCCGCCCTTGGGCTGCCCAGCCGATGTGCAATTTGCCACAGCTGGCCGCAGGCCCCGATTTGCGATGCGTGCATCAGCCGCTTTGCACAACCGCAACACCGCTGCAGCACCTGCGCACTGCCCATCGCCCAATCGGTGCGGCAATGCGGTGCTTGCTTGAAGTCCCCTCCCCCGTTGGACCTTTGCCTCACCGCCACCCGCTACAGCTGGCCCTGGGTGGATCTGATTGCCCGTTATAAATTTCGCCAACAAGCCGGATGGGACGGCCCTTTGGCCACCTTGATGCAAAGCACGCCCTGGGCTGAGGACACCCTGGAAGAAGCCGACTGGGTGCTGCCCATTCCCCTGTCTGCCAGGCGCCTGTCTGAGCGCGGCTACAACCAATCTTGGTTGCTGGCACGCCGCCTTTCTCCCTGCAAGGCCGATGCCCATTTGCTGCTGCGTATTCGGGATACGCCCTCTCAGCGGACCTTGCCCCGAGCCGAACGGCTCGCCAATTTGGCCGGTGCTTTTGCGGTCGACCCGCTGCGCACAAGCCAGCTGCAAGGTCGGCGTGTGGTGCTGGTGGACGACGTGATGACCAGCGGTGCCTCGCTGCACATGGCGGCTCGGGTGCTGCGCCAAGCCGGGGCGGCGCACATCAGCGCCTTGGTACTGGCGCGCACCGAGGCTGGAGACGACGCCTGAACCCTGGCTGGCGGCCATGGCGATTGAGCCCGCTACGCAAGGCACAATACCGGCCATGTTCCATATCGTCTTGGTTGAACCCGAAATTCCGCCGAACACCGGCAATGTCATCCGGCTGGCCGCCAACACTGGCTGCACTCTCCACTTGATCGAACCCTTGGGGTTTTCAATGGACGACAAACACATGCGCAGAGCAGGCTTGGACTACCACGAGTACGCCACATTGCGCCGCCACGCCGATTGGGCCGCTTTTTTGGCCGCTGAACAGCCCGCGCCAGAGCGCATGTTTGCCTTGACCACCCGAGGCAGCCGTGCAGCGCACGGTGTGGCATTTTTACCGGGCGACTGGCTGGTGTTTGGCTCTGAAACGCGGGGCCTTTCGGCTGAGTTGCGCGAACAGTTTGCGCCGGCTCAGCGCATCAAGCTGCCCATGCGCGAAGGCCAACGCAGCTTGAACTTGTCCAACGCCGTGGCCGTCACCGTGTTCGAGGCGTGGCGTCAACATGATTTTGGTGGCGCTCCAGCGGCCACCGACGGGCAACTTCAGGCGTAAATGCGCACCAGCGATTCGGCTGCACAAACGGGTTTTTCGCTGCCTTCACGCTCCACCGTCACGTTCCACTGCAACTGCAAACCATTGCCCTCAATGGGCGTGGCCGAG
>NZ_CALBEX010000177.1 GCF_937889215.1 uncultured Limnohabitans sp. | reverse complement strand
CCAACGGGCCGACCACGCCCGAAGCCGACGACATCCTGCATGAACGGGGCATTCTGGTGGTGCCCGATGTGATCGCCAACGCCGGTGGCGTCACCGTCAGCTACTTCGAATGGGTGCAGGATTTCTCCAGTTTTTTCTGGAGTGAAGACGAAATCAATGCCCGCCTGGTGCACATCATGCGCGAAGCCTTTGCCGCCATCTGGCAAGTGGCCGACGAACACCGGGTGAGTTTGCGCACCGCCACCTTCATCGTGGCCTGCTCTCGGATTCTGCAGGCGCGTGAGTTGCGGGGTTTGTACCCCTGACAAGCAGCGTCTGTTCACAGGCCCGGGCTCGCACGGGCAGTGCTGAGCACCCCGCTACCTCAGGTCCTCAAAGGCAAGGCCCCTGCGGCCTTGACCTCGCCCAGAGAAAAGCTGGTGTGCAGGTCCTTGACATTGGGAAGATTGAGCAACACATCCCGCGCAAACTGGCTGAAGGTGTTCAGGTCCTTGCTGACCACCTGCAGCTCAAAGGTGCCGGTCCCGCTGATGTAGTGGCAAGACACCACTTCGGGAATTTTCTGAATCGCTTCTTCCAATTGACGCGTGATGTCGCCCCGGTTGCGCTCGGCATCCAGCCGCACAAAGGCCAGCACATCCAGCCCCACCTTTTGGCGATCGATTTCGGCGCGGTAGCCTTTGATGACGCCAGACTCTTCGAGCGCCCGAACCCGCCGCCAGCACGGCGCGGCCGATAAACCCACCCGCTGCGCCAATTCGGCATTGGTCAGGCGGCCATTCTTTTGCAGTTCGTTCAATATCGCCCAGTCAAATTTGTCCAGTGTTTCCAAAATAAGCCTCTTTGAGCAAGATTCTTTCAAATCATAGGGCAAATCCTGTCGCCGAAAGCAAGCACATGTCCGCAGGGGCGTCCTACACTGTGCATTCCATTTAAGACGCAGGACAGACCATGAACGCCCCCTTGCCCGAATCGATTCGCCAGGCTCTGGAAACCGTGACGCTGGACGATAAATACAGCCTCGATGTGGGCCGTGCCTTCATGAGCGGCGTGCAGGCCTTGGTCAAACTGCCCATGCTGCAGCGCCAACGCGACGCCCTGCAAGGCAAAAACACCGCCGGTTTCATCAGCGGTTACCGGGGCTCGCCCTTGGGCAGTTACGACCAGTCGCTGTGGAAGGCCAAGGACCACCTCAAAGCCCAGCACATCGTGTTCCAACCCGGCGTGAACGAAGAGTTGGCCGCCACCGCCTTGTGGGGTACGCAACAACTGGGCTTTGCGCCACCGGGCACCAACAAGTTCGACGGCGTATTCGGCATCTGGTACGGCAAAGGCCCCGGCGTGGACCGATGCTCTGACGTTTTCAAACACGCCAACATGGCGGGCACCACACCTTGGGGCGGCGTGCTGGCGGTGGCAGGCGATGACCATGTAGCCAAAAGCTCCACCGCCGCGCACCAGAGCGACCACATTTTTAAGGCCTGTGGCCTGCCGGTGTTTTTCCCGGCGAGTGTGCAAGACATCTTGGACCAAGGCCTGCACGCCTTAGCGCTGAGCCGTTTTGCCGGCATCTGGTCAGGCATGAAGACGATTCAGGAGATCGTTGAGTCAAGTGCCACCGCCCACATCGACCCCGAGCGCGTGCAAATTGTCTTGCCCGAGTTCGTCATGCCGCCCGGCGGTGTGCACATCCGCTGGCCAGACACCGCGCTGGAGCAAGAAGCGCGTTTATTCGATTACAAGTGGTACGCGGCTCTGGCCTACATCCGCGCCAACAAGCTCAACCACAACGTCATCCAAGGCCCCAACGATCGGTTCGGCCTAATCGCCAGTGGCAAGGCCTACAACGACACACGCCAAGCCCTGCTTGATCTGGGTCTGGACGACGCCACCTGCCAACGCTTGGGCATACGGGTCCACAAAGTGGGTGTGGTTTGGCCCCTCGAAGCACAAACCACCCGCGAGTTCGCCACCGGGCTGCGCGAGATTTTGGTGGTCGAAGAAAAACGCCAAGTCATCGAATACCAACTCAAGGAAGAGCTTTACAACTGGCGCGACGATGTGCGCCCCACCATCGTGGGCAAGTTCGACGAGGCCGATGGCGACACCTCGGGCGGCGAATGGTCAACGTCCAATCCGACAGGACGCACCTTGCTGCGGGCCAACGCCGACCTGACACCCGCATTGATTGCACGGGCCATTGCCAAACGCCTGAAAAAGCTGGGCGTGGATGCCGACACAACCGCCCGCATCGACGCGCACCTGGCCATTCTGGACGCCAAAGAAAAGTCATTGCAAACCCTGACCTTGGGTGCAGCTGCTGAACGCACACCCTGGTTTTGCTCGGGCTGTCCGCACAACACCTCCACCAAGGTGCCTGAAGGCTCTCGCGCCATGGCCGGCATTGGCTGTCACTTCATGAGCATCTGGATGGACCGCAGCACCGTGGGCTTTACCCAGATGGGCGGCGAAGGGGTGCCATGGAGCGGCCAGCAACCCTTCAGCACCGACCAACACATTTTTGCCAACATCGGAGATGGCACCTATTTCCACAGCGGCATCTTGGCCGTGCGCCAAAGTGTGGCGTCAGGTGTGAACATCACCTACAAAATTTTGTACAACGACGCCGTCGCCATGACGGGTGGCCAAGCCATCGGCGAACGGTCTGAGGGCCACAGCGTGGTGCAGATCGCCATGAGCATGAAGGGTGAAGGAGCTCAACGCACCGTGGTCGTGACCGACGAGCCCGAAAAATACGAAGGCGTCGCTCTGGCCGAAGGCGTGCGTGTCTACCACCGCGACGAGCTTGACCGCATTCAACGCGAGATGCGGGAGATCAAAGGCACCACCGTCATCATTTATGACCAGACCTGCGCCACCGAAAAGCGCCGCCGCCGCAAACGCGGCACCATGGTCGACCCTGCCGTGCGCGTGATGATCAACGAAGAAGTCTGCGAAGGCTGCGGCGATTGCAGCGTGCAATCCAACTGCTTGTCGGTCGAGCCGCTTGAAACCCCTTTGGGCCGCAAACGCACCATCAACCAAAGCACTTGCAACAAAGACACCAGCTGCCTCAAAGGTTTTTGCCCCAGCTTTGTCACGGTAGAAGGCGGTACTTTCAAAAAGAAAGCCACATCCACCAGCGCCACGCCAAACCCAGCTAAGCTGGGTGCACTGCCCGAGCCTGAGCTGCCCGTCATCGGCCAACCTTGGGGCATGGTGGTGGCGGGTGTGGGCGGTACAGGCGTCATCACCATTGGCCAGCTGCTCGGCATGGCAGCGCACATGGAAGGCAAAGGCATCGTCACACAAGACTCGGCAGGACTTGCCCAAAAAGGGGGGGCGACCTGGAGCCACATTTTGGTAGCCAACACCCAAGACGAAATCCGAACCACCCGTGTGAGCATGGCCGCTGCCGACCTGATCATCGGTTGCGATCCCATTGTCAGTGCCTCCAAAGAAACCACTTTGCGCATGCGCGCCGGTCGCACCCATGTGGCCTTGAACAGCAACAGCACCCCCACCGCAGCTTTTGTAAAAAATGGCAATTGGCAGAACCCAGCCGAACAATGCGTGGCCGAAATCGCCACCCAAGTTGGTGCGTCAGGCGTTGGCGCTTTTGATGCAGATGCTCTTGCCAAGCAGCTCATGGGCGACACGATTTATGTGAACCCCATGCTGCTCGGTTACGCCTGGCAAAAAGGCTGGGTGCCCTTGCGTCGCGAATCTTTGGTGCGGGCGATTGAGCTCAACGATGTGCAGGTCAAAAACAACTTGGCCGCTTTCGAATGGGGCCGCCACGCAGCGCACCAACTTGACGCACTCATGCAAACCATGCGGCCCGTGCAATTGATCCAATTTAAAAAGCGAGAGTCTTTGGAAGACCTTGTCGCCGACCGCATGGCCCGATTGACCGATTACCAAGACAAGGCGTATGCACAGCTTTACCAAGGCATTGTGGCCCGCGTACAAGCCACCGAAGCACCTTTGGGTAAAACGCTGTTGAGCGATACGGTGGCGCGTCAGCTCTACCGTCTGATGGCCTACAAAGACGAATACGAAGTGGCCCGTTTGCACACCCAAACAGGTTTCATAGAACGCATCCAAAACAGTTTTGAAGGCGACTTCAAGATTCACTACCACTTGGCTCCACCGCTTTGGTCCAAGCGCAACAGCCAAGGTGAATTGGTCAAGAAAAAGTTTGGCCCTGTCATGCTCACAGGCTTCAAGATACTTGCCAAACTCAAAGGTCTGCGCGGCACCAAGCTGGACTACTTTGGCAAAACCGAAGAGCGCCAGACCGAACGCGCTCTGATCCGTGAATACATGGAACACATCGACAACTGCTTGGTGCAACTGTCAGAACAAACCCATGCGCATGCGGTGAAAGTGGCCCAAGTCCCTGAAAACATCAGAGGCTATGGGCACGTCAAAGAACGCAACATTCGCGCTGCGCGTTCCTTGTGGACTTCCCTGGGCCAACCATAAAAAAACCATGGTCCTGCTTGCAGGGCCATGGAGATTCAAAGCACAGTGGCTAAGCACCGCCTCAGCGGCACAGAAAAGCCGCAATACCAAGTTTTAGCGTGAATCGGGCAGTTCAATTTTCACTTCGAGCACTTCCAGGTTGTCCTGGCGCTCCAAGTTGACCTTGATGTCTTCGACATTGATTTTGATGTACTTGCTGATCACCGCCACCAGTTCACGCTGAAGGTCTGGCAAGTAATCAGGCTCAGCGGCATTGCGGCCGCTGCGTTCATGTGCCAGGATGATTTGCAGGCGTTCTTTGGCCACGCTGGCCGTTTGCTTCTTTTCGCCCAACAGGAAGGAAAGAAAGGACATGGTTTACTTGCCTCCAAACAAACGTTTGAAGAAACCCACTTTTTCCGCTTCAATGAAACGCATAGGTCTGTCTTCACCCAAAAAACGGTCGATCACGTCTTTGTAGGCTTCGGATACGTCGGTGTTGGCCATGTGAATGGCAGGCGTTCCTTGGTTAGAAGCCTGCAAAACGTTTTCGCTTTCTGGAATCACACCCAACAGCTTGATGCGCAAGATGTCTTGGATGTCTTGCAGAGACAACATTTGCCCCTCTTCCACCCGGTTGGGGTTGTAACGGGTGATCAACAGGTGTTCTTTGATCGGCTCCAAACCTTCAATGGCACGTTTGGTCTTGCTGCCCAGCATGCCCAAAATGCGATCCGAATCACGCACCGACGACACCTCGGGATTGGTCACCACCAAAGCCTCGTCAGCAAAATGCATGGCCATCAAAGCGCCAGTTTCAATGCCGGCAGGTGAATCGCACACCACGTATTCGAAACCCATGCCACTCAAGTCATTCAAAACCTTCTCAACACCTTCAATGGACAAAGCATCTTTGTCGCGGGTTTGTGAAGCCGCCAAAACAAACAAGTTGTCACATTGTTTGTCTTTGATGAGGGCTTGGTTCAAATTGGCTTCGCCCTGAATCACATTGATCAAGTCGTACACCACACGGCGTTCGCAGCCCATGATCAGGTCCAAATTGCGAAGGCCCACGTCGAAGTCAATGACGGCGGTCTTGAAACCCCTGAGGGCCAAACCCGTGGCAAAACTGGCGCTGGTTGTGGTCTTGCCCACTCCACCTTTGCCGGAAGTCACAACAACTATTTTCGTCATGGATGCGCTTTCTTGGACAAAATTTAAAAATCAAATTTCAAGGCTTCAAAGGGGTAATCAACAACTTGTCCCCTTCAGGCCCAGACTGCAGAGAAACCTGCGCCACTTTGCCTAAAACATCTGCTGGCAAAGCATTTTCACTGGTTCGGTAAACCCCGGCGATGGAAATCAGTTCTGGCTCCATCACCAAGGCGAATATTTGGGCCTCTGTGTTGCCACGCGCACCGGCGATGGCTTTGCCACGCAAAGTGGCATACACATGAATATAGCCATCGGCAATGACCTCTGCGCCCGCATTGACCATGGCCAAGACGATGAGGTCACGGCCCTTGGCATAAACCTGTTGGCCTGAACGCAAAGGTTTGTCGATGACCAATGCACCCAGAGGCAATTCCACGAGGGCAGCTGGTTTAACAGGTTCACTCGGCGTGACCTTGGCCTCTACAACGGCCATAGAACGACGTATACGGGCATCGGACGCATCCACCAAGCCCAATCCCTTGGCGAGCTGCAAAAGCTCCTGATGAGCGCCTTTGATGGCCAAAGGCACCAATGCATGTTCACGCAACACAGACATCAAAGCATGAAGATCAATGGTTTCATGTGCCTCCAACGCCAAGCCACTGACATCAATGACAACCGGGTCCTGGTCAAAAAAACCAGGGCTTTGAGCCAGTTGTTGCTGCAATGCCTTGGAAACGGCGTCTATGTCTGTGGTTTTGAGAAGCAAAGCCACCAAAGACAAATCGGCACTTTTGATGTCGCAACAGGGTAATGAAGGGTCTTCTGAAACGATCGCCATGGTGCTGCTGGGGTTGGAAAGTCGCAAATCTTAACAGCGCACTTGTTTTTTTGTTATCTCTCTATAGTTTTATATCTTTAAATAGTGGTAGTAATAAGGGCCGCGTTGGTGTGTGGATAAGCCTATTTTTTTGAATGCTGACAAGGACTTGCGATATTTTTAAGCATGTGTGTGACCTTGCTTTTTTGCTGTCACGCCAAAATGAACAACTTCAAGAAACCAGACCAAGCTGTGGATAAGTCATGTTTTCCATGATTTTTATCCACAGCTTTATCCCGGTGGTTTTTTACCGGTCAATCACCCACTGGATGACACCTTTCGCCACAAAGCCCAACATGCCGAATGCCAAGCCCAAAAAGATAATGAAAGTGCCAAACTTGCCGGCTTTCGACTCCCAAGCCAATTGCAAGACGATGAACAGCATGTACAGCATGAAAGCCGACACGCCAATGGTCAGACCAAACCAGGCAAATTGCTCCTCGGTGAAGTTCCACATCACACAGACCCTTCTGCGGGGGTGCGCTCAGGAACTCCCTCAGTGTTGACCAGGGCCTTGTAGGCATGCCATGAAGCATGACCCAGCATGGGCACAATGACAATCAGGCCGATAAACACCGTCAAAATGCCCGCCATGCTCAGGCTCATGATCAGCAGTGCCCACAAAGCCATGGGGACAGGATGCGTCAGCACCACCTTCCAACTGGTCAATACGGCTTGCAAAGTGTTCATTCGTCGGTCCAGCAGCAAAGGCATGGACACCACACTGGACGCAAAAACGGGTGCTGCCATCAAGCCACCCAAGGCCAGCCAGAGCTCAAACAAATAACTTTCGCGGCTCAGCACCACATGGCGAATGAAATCCATGGGTGTGTGAATGGGCACAGGTGCCAACAAGGTGATCAGGGCCGAAGAAGTCAGGATCCAGCCGGTTCCTGCCAATGCCAGCAACAAACCAAAGCGCACCAAGCACCAATAACTCACCTCTTCGCTATTGCGCAGCGATTGCCACCGTGTCCAGGTTTTGAAAAGCAAACGAAGATTGACGGGCTCTTCTCTTTCAATGGCCCGGCTCATGGCATACAGACTGGTGGCCAGCACAGGTGCTACCACCAAAAACCCCGAGACCGCTCCAGCCAGCAACCAAAATCGGTCGTGTGCCAGCCAAGTGATGAGGCCACCACAGAGGGCCATGACCAAGCCATGCGCCAAACTCAACCATGGTGAATGGCAAATGTCTCTCAGGCCCAGATACAGCCAATAAAGAGGCTGTTTGTTGTCAATGGGCCAGATGGCGGGCAAGAACAATCGCGTGGCACGGCCTTGTTCGCTGGGTGGACGCGAAGAGGGGTCTGGTGAAATGGGGTTCATGCCAACGAGCTTACGCGCTGGCCTTGTAAAAAAACTTGACCTGTATCAAATGCCAAAAGACGGCCGAGGCCGTCTTTTGGGTTCAACACAAAACTTGAATAGCCTGATCAGTGTGTTTCAGGTCGATGGAGACAAACCATCAATGTTTGCCATGGCGACCCGCCTCTCCATCACCACGGTTCATGCTGTGCATTTGACCTTTCATGACCCGAGCCGTTTCGTGGTCAAAAACTTGTTTTTGTTCAGCACTCAGGCTGGCATAAAAAACTTTGGTGGCTTCAGTCCGTTTTTGCATCTGTGCGTCATGCCCGGTTTTCATCGCCTGCATCTGGTCCAGACGCTCGGGCGTGGTCATTTTTTCGAATGTCGAACGATCGGGCCGCGCCATGTGCTCGGGGTGTTGCATGGACTGTGTGAACTGGGTCCAAGAAGCCTCTTGTGTCGCTTGCAAGTTGAGCTTGGTTTTAAGAGCCGTCAAATGTTGGTTGTGGCGCTCGGTTTTTTGCGCATGCATTTTTTCCATGCGGCCAGCATGAGGGCTGTCGGTGGGTGTGTTTTGGGCCAATGCTGCGCTGGCCAAGCCAGCGATCAAAGCGGAGGCGATCAAGGTGCTGCGAATCGATTTCATGGAAAACATCCTTTGGTTGATGGGATGCCGCCAGTGTGATTCGCCCATGTATCCGGCTTATGGCCGTTTGAAGCTGATTTGTAAAGATCAGGTGTTTTTGTTGCGGCAGGTGTTGATGCCGAGCAAGCTGTACGGCGGGCACCGGCCCAATAGGCCCGTGGCCAAAGGCACCAGACCCAACCAAGCCCAAACACCGACCGTGTGTGTGGCAGCAAGTGCCACCAAAACCACGCCCAGTGTGATGCGAACCATGCGGTCAATGCCGCCAACATTGGACTTCATGTGCTGTCCTCCTTTGGATTAGAAATAAGTGGCCCTCAAAGTGCGCGCTTCAAGCCGCGACCCGGTAGCCTTCATCGGCAATGGCTTTGGCCAAAGCTTCGCGTGCTTGACTGGAGTCAACTTCGACGCGGTTGGTGCTGCGGTCAATCACGACGCGGGCTTTTTCATCCAGCGCCAACACCGCTTTGGTGACCGCTTTTTCGCAATGCCCGCAGGTCATGCCTTCAACATTGAAAATTTGGTTCATGATCTACCCTTTGTTCAGATCCCTTTGGGACATACGAAAGCATAGACCAAAAAAGGTCGTCGTGACATGACACACATCAAGACAGAACAAACGACCGTTTACGACATCGGCATTGGCGGCATGACCTGCGCATCGTGTGTGGCGCGGGTTGAAAGAGCGCTGCAAAAAATGCCGGGTGTGCTGGGTGCGACGGTCAACCTGGCCACCGAATCGGCGCGGATCGAAGTGAACTCACCCGATGTGACCGATGCACGCCTGCGCCGCGCTGTGCGCGACGCCGGCTACGAGCCCCGCACACCCGAAGCACAAACCGACACCAGCGAACACAGCACATGGAAAGGTTTCATGCCAGTGGGTGTGGGCCTGGTGTTGACGGCACCGTTGGTGTTGCCCATGCTCAGCGATGTGTGGGGGCTGCATTGGATGCTGCCTGCTTGGTTGCAATTTGCGCTGGCCACGCCAGTGCAGTTTGTGTTGGGTGCTCGCTTTTACAAAGCTGGCTGGCACGCTCTGAAGGCGCTCACCGGCAACATGGACTTGTTGGTGTCCTTGGGCACCACCGCAGGCTGGGCCTTGTCGGTTTGGTTGTGGCTCACGGCGACAGATGGCACCACACCGCACCTGTACTTTGAAGGCTCGGCCGTGGTCATCACCTTGGTCATGTTGGGCAAGTGGCTGGAGACGCGTGCCAAGCGCCAGACCACCGAGGCCATCCGTGCCTTGCACGCCTTGCGCCCAGACAAGGCGCATTGGCTGGGCGAAGACGGCGAAGTCGATGTCCCCGTGGACGAAATTCTGGTGGGTGACCAAATTGTGGTGCGGCCTGGTGAACGCTTTCCACTCGACGGCGAGTTGGTCGAAGGGCAAACCCAGGTCGACGAATCCATGCTGACAGGCGAGCCTTTGCCGGTGGGCAAAGCACCTGGCGCGGCCTTGACCGGTGGCTCCATCAACGGCGAAGGGCGTGTGCGCATGCGCGTCACCGCCGTGGGGCATGAGACCGTGCTGTCGCACATCATCCGTTTGGTGGAAGACGCGCAAGCGGGCAAAGCGCCCATACAGCGCTTGGTCGACAAAGTGGCCGAAGTGTTTGTGCCGGTGGTGTTGCTGATCGCCCTGCTCACGCTGGGCACCTGGATGGTGTTGGGGGCCAATTTTGAAACCGCGCTCATCCATGCGGTGGCGGTGTTGGTGATTGCCTGCCCTTGCGCCTTGGGCTTGGCCACACCGGTGGCCATCATGGCCGGCACCGGCGTGGCGGCCAAACATGGCATCTTGATCAAAGACGTACAAGCGTTGGAATTGGCGCACCGCGTGCAAACCATTGCGTTTGACAAAACCGGCACGCTCACATTGGGCCAACCTCGGCTGATCGCCCATGTGTCGGCGTCCGGACAAGACGCGCAGCAAGCGTTGGAATTGGCCGCACGCGTGCAAAGCGGCAGCGAGCACCCCCTGGCCCGTGCGGTGGTCAATGCGGCCAAAGCGCTGGGTTTGGAAGGCGCCAGCGCGCAAGACTTGAAAGCCATTCCGGGCAAGGGCGTGGTCGCCACCTTGGATGGTCGGCTGGTGTTGCTGGGAAGTCTGCCTTGGTTGCAAGAAGAAGGCTTAGACATGGGCCTTTGGCAAGCAGACATCAGCGCCTTGCAGGCCCAAGGCGCCAGCCTTTCGGCACTGGCTGAGCGCACGCAAGCCGGCTTGCAAGCCCTGCTGCTCATGGGTTTTGGCGACGAGCCCAAAGCGGGTGCCGCACAGGCCTTGACCGCACTGCGCGAGCGGGGTCTGAAGCTGGTGATGATCTCGGGCGACAACCAAGCCGCCGCCGAAGCCATGGCACGCCGCCTGGGCTTGC
>NZ_CALBEX010000176.1 GCF_937889215.1 uncultured Limnohabitans sp. | reverse complement strand
ATGGTGGGCACGGCCTACCCCATGCTCGTGTCACCTGCCTTGCTCGAGCAGTCGGTCAGCGCCCCCTTCAAGGCGATTGACATGGTCAACAGCTTTTCGCACTCCACGCTGGCACCGCCCCCTTCAGCCTTGGGCCCCGGCACCTGGCTGTATGGCGGCAGCAAGGCGCTGATGCGCCGGGTGCTGGCCAGCAACACGCAGGTCAATGTGTTCCGCACCGGCTTCAAGGCCTGCGACGACTACCGTGGTGCTGAGGCTGCCATGCCCCAAGTCTCTTGCCCCACCCTGTTTGTGCTGGGCAGCGCCGACCAGATGACGCCACCCAAAGCGGCACAAAGCCTGATCGACTTGTGTGGACAAGCCAAAGTGGTGAAGCTGCCCGCAGGCCATTCGCTCATGACCGAAGCCCCCGAGGGCGTGTTGCAAGCACTCAAGGATTTTTTTAAACCGTGAGCGTGACACACATTCGCGAGCAGGGGCTCGCTCCAACAAGATGAACCCATTGGCTACCCACATCACACCACCCTTGTCGGCTGAAAGGGCCCGCGAGTTGGCCCAAAGCCTGGACCTGCGGGCTTTGCCACGCGACTTTCTGGACAACCCCTACCCGGTCTACGCCGCGCTGCGCGAGTCCGAGCCTTTCAAGCGCATGCCCGATGGCTCGTATTTCCTCACGCGCCACGCCGATCTGGTGGCGGTGTACCGCGATGCCAAGGTCTTCAGCTCCGACAAGCAGGTCGAGTTCGGCCCCAAATACAACCACGCTCCGTTCACCCAGCCACCCTACGCCACAGCCAGTGGTGTGTCTCCGCTGTTCGAGCACCACACCAACAGCCTGGTCTTCAATGACCCGCCGCTGCACTCGCGGGTGCGCCGCCTCATCATGGGCGCGCTGACCCGCCGCGCCATTGAAGCCATGGAGCCTGGCCTGGTGCAACTGGTGGACAGCCTGCTGGACAAGATTGAGGCCCATGGCGGCGGTGACCTGATCGAGGACTTTGCCTCGGCCATTCCGGTCGAGATCATCGGCAATTTGCTGGGCGTGCCGCACAACGAGCGCGAACCCCTGCGCGGCTGGTCGCTGGCTATTTTGGGTGCCTTAGAGCCAACCCTGACCCATGAACAAGAAGCGTTGGGCAACCGCAGCGTCAACGAATTCCTGGCTTACCTGCGCGAACTGGTTGCCCACCGCCGCCAACACCCCGGCGATCCCGAGCAAGACGTGCTGACACGATTGATCCAAGGTGAAAAGGATGGCGGCGATGACAGACACAGCGCAGGCGATGCGCTGAGCGAAGTTGAGTTGCTGCAAAACTGCGTGTTTTTGCTCAACGCCGGGCACGAAACCACCACCAACTTGATCGGCAACGCGCTCATCAGCCTGCAAGAATGGCCTGAGCAACGCATGCGCCTGCTGTCGGACCTGCAACACGCCGCCGATGAAGAAGCCAAACTACCCATCCTGACTTTGGCGGTGGACGAGTTCCTGCGCTTTGAATCGTCGAACCAACTGAGCAACCGACGCGCCCTGCAGGCCACCCAAGTCAACGGCATGGACTTGCCAGCGGGTGCTTTGGTCACGCTGTGCATTGGCGCGGCCAACCGCGACCCGGCGGTGTACGACAAGCCCGAACAGCTGGACCTGCGCCGCACCGGCAACAAACACCTGGCTTTTGGTTTTGGCGTGCACCAGTGCGCGGGACTGAGCTTGGCGAGGCTTGAAGGACGCATCGCCATTGGGCGTTTTTTGCAGCGCTTGCCCAATTACCAGCTCACGCAAGCGCCCCAGCGCGGCAACCGGGCCCGGTTTCGCGGCTTTTTGCACGCGCCGTTTTCAATCCCATGACACCCCAGGAGACACACCATGAACCCCGCTGAAACACCTGCGCCCCGGCACGCCAGTTTTGCCGAGTTCTACCCCTTCTATTTGAGCGAGCACAGCGACCGCAATTGCCGCCGCATGCATTTTGTGGGCAGTACGCTGAGCCTGATGTGTCTGGCCATGTTGGCCGTGACCGGCAAACCGCAGTACTTTTTGTATGCCCTGCTGTGTGGGTATGGCTGCGCCTGGGTCGGTCACTTTGTGTTTAAAAAGAACAAACCGGCCAGCTTCAAACGCCCCCTCTACAGCTTCATGGGCGACTGGGTCATGTACCGCGACATGTGGCGCGGGCGTGTGAGTTTTTGAGCGATTCGGGCCTGAACCGCCCCATCAAAGGGCCCGCGCCGGTGGCAGCAACTGCGCCATCCGGATTTGGTCCAAACCAGTTTGCACCCACAGCGGGTCAGCTGCCGAGGCGCGCAGCACGAGCAAGCGATCGGCCAATGGGCCCACGCTGG
>NZ_CALBEX010000175.1 GCF_937889215.1 uncultured Limnohabitans sp. | reverse complement strand
CCTGTACCACGGGCAACGCGGTGGCCGCTTGTGGCGGCAAGTCTGGAGCGACCACAAGCTCAAGCCCTTGCCGCCGCGTGAGGTCTGGCAGCTGGCCCGCACTGCGTTGGCACGGGGTGCGGTGGTGACCGACTGAACGACGGACATGGGCCGCAAGGCCATGGCCGGTTCATCAACTGGGCATGGCGTGCAGGGCAGACAAATAAGTGGATCCCCGTGTTTCTGCAAAGATATCCAAAGTCAGCGTCAAAGCCGACTGTAAGACCAAGCCGATGCCGATCCCGGCTGCCAGGTCGTAGCGCGCCCAAAAAGCCAGCATGCCCAGCCCGAGGATCAGCAGCGCCATTTCGACCCCCTTGTAGATCGAAAAGTTTTTCATGACCGTTTGCATGCGGGGAATTTCCTGCGCCTTCAGCGCCGCAGGTTCCCGCTTCAGTTGCGCGCTCAGGGTGGCGACCTGGTGGTCGGTGCGCAGGTAAATCGACACCCCCACCACCATTTGCATCAGCGCAATGACGACCAGCGGGTAGGCCATGGATTTCAGCCGATGACCGTTCATCCAAAGCCAGGCGCTCACGCCAATGGCCACCAGGCCCAAGGTAATGAAGAGCACGCTTTCTTGCTTTTCTGCGCTGAAGTAGTTGTTCAGTGGGTTGATCATGGCGTTTTTCTCAAGCGATGGGGCGGGTCAACATTTTCACCACCTTGGTGGCCAGATTGCGCGGTGTGAAACGCATGCTTTGCGCCATGGCCCAGTTCATGAAGCCCGGTATGTAGACCCGCTGACCGCGCTGCATGGCGCGGTAACCCAGGGCTGCCACCTCTTTGGATGTGGGCAGTTTTTTGCCTTTGATCAGGGCCGAGTTGCCCAGTTGGGCCTTGTCCTGAAAACCTGATGCGGTGGGGCCGGGGCACAGCGCGGTCACAGTCACGCCGGTGTCTTCCAGCTCACACGCCAGGGCCTCCGAGAAACTCAAGACAAATGCTTTGGTGGCGTAATACACCGCCATGTAAGGCCCTGGCTGAAAAGCCGCCGTGGATGCCGTGTTCAAAATCTTGCCGCGCGTTGCGAGCAAATCCGGCAAGAACAGCTTGCTCAGCACCACCACCGTGTTCATGTTGAGTTGCATCATGGCCAGCTCGGACCTGAGCGCCGTGTCCTTGAACTCGCCAAATGCACCGTAGCCTGCGTTGTTGACCAAGGCACTCAAAACGATGCCACGCGCCTGAATGTCGGCGTGCAACTGCACGGCACCCGTGTCGGTTTCCAGGTCTGCACCGATGACCGTGACCTGAACCTTGAATTGCTGCTGCAAATCGTCGGCCAGGGCCTGCATTTTGTCCACGCTGCGAGCGGCCAGCACCAGCTGGTAGCCGTCTTGCGCAAAGTGATGGGCCAAGGCTTGGCCGATGCCTGAAGAGGCCCCCGTGATGAGGGCTGTTTTGTGGGGTTTGGGGTGTTTGTGCATGGCGAACTTCCTTGTTGCGTGTGTCAAAGAAAGCATTGGAAACCCGGCACCTTGGTGCCATGTCAAGCGATTTTTTGTCAAAGGCCATTGAGTTTCGCTTGACCCGGTCCCTTGGTGCCGGGTTTAGGATGGGTGCCAACATGATGAAAACACTGACCACCGCCCATGATTTCAAGGCCTTACAGACCACCAGCGTCTTGTGCAAATCCGCTGGCGTGACCCGCGGCCAATTGCGCTTGTATGAGGATGCGGGCTTGATTGCGCCCCAAAGTAGAACCGAAGCCGGTTATCGCCAATATGGCAGCGACACGCTGGACCGGCTCAAGGCCATTCGGCACCTGAAAGATCTGGGCTTCACCCTGGCCGAGATTGCGCTTTTGCTCAGCGAACGCGACCACGGCACGCTGGATGCGCCCGCCTTGGAGCGACTGGCGGGTGCTGTGGTGGTCAAAATCGATGAACGCATGGCTGCACTGCACGTCATTCGGGCTTACGTGGCCCCTGTTGCTGTGGGCGACATGGGCGTGTTGCAAGATGAAGATTGCAACTTTGTTCTGGCATTCCTGAGCGCTTTGTCAGGCGGCACCGCGCAAAAGCGCGCCTGAGTCCTGAGATCGCTTATTGCGCCGCCTGCAGGCCGTTCATGAAGTGCGCCGACATGCACTCGGCTGCCACTTCTGGCTGGCGTGCCTTCAGTGCCGCCACAATCGCCCGGTGCTCGGCCAGGGATTGCTCAATCCGGCCTTCCTTGAACAAGGAGCTGTGACGGTTGAGCTTCATCACCTTGCGCAGGTCGGCCACCATCTGGTCGCGCCAGCGGTTGTCGGCCAATGCCAGCAGCAGCATGTGAAAGGCTTCGTTGATTTCAAAAAAGCGGTCGCGGTCGTGGGTGGCTTTTTCCAGGTCTTGGTGCAAGGCGCTGATCTGTGCGATCTGCTCGGTGCTGGCGTTTTGCGCCACCACGCGGGCGGCGTCCGATTCGAGCAAGGCCAGCAGGTGGTAAACGTCGCGCAGGTCTTTTTCACTCACCTCGGTCACGTAAGCACCTCGGCGCACCTTCATGGTCACCAGGCCTTCGGCTGCCAACACCTTCAGGGCTTCGCGCAAAGGGGTGCGGCTGATGCCCAGCGCCTGGGCAATGCGCAACTCGTCGATCCAGCTGCCCGGTTCCAGTTCGCGCGCAAAGATGCGCTGCCGCAACAGTTCGGCTACTTCTTCGTAAAGGGCGCGAGGGGCAAGAGACAGGGCGGACATGGGCTGAAAAGCAGGCTTTCAGGGCTTTGGCAAGCGCTGAAGCAGTTTTTTGATGGTGTCCGATTGTAAGCCGGTTAAAATATTCTGCATCAATAATTATGAATCACAGTCTTTGTCAGCCTGTTTAAAGCCCCAGGCTGCCACAATCCGGCTCAGCCATTTTTGTCCCGAAAGCACA
>NZ_CALBEX010000174.1 GCF_937889215.1 uncultured Limnohabitans sp. | reverse complement strand
GACACCACCGCCTCCCCTGGCTGCAAACTGCGGGCGGTTTCGTGCGCCAACCAGTCAGGCGGGGTGTCATGAGGCAAGTAGTCCATGCGGGCGGTGATCACGCTCACTGTGCCCGGCACCAGCTCGGACGGGCGGGCTCGATTGAGCCCGTGCGCCGCCATGTAGCCCATGCTGCCGTGAAAACCCGCCGCCAACCAAGCCAATAATCCGGGCTCTGCCGAGGACAAATCGATACCCGTCACGCCAATTTGGGACAATCCCAGCTCACGCGCCCAGATCTGGATCTGGGGCCACAGTTCAAGAAGGTCGATTTGAGTACGTTGAGCAGTCACCCGTCGATTGTAGAAAGCCCCGCAGCCCCAGCGCATTGGGAGGGTTTGTGGCTGCATGAAGCCGACACCCAAGCCTTTGCCGAGCAGCTGGCGCAAGACCTCGGACAATGGCCGGGCGGGCGCGATGCGCGCATTGAGCTGCGCGGCAACCTGGGCGCGGGCAAGACCACCTTGGTGCGCCACCTGCTGCGCGCCGCCGGGGTCACGGGGCGCATCAAAAGCCCGACTTACGCCGTGGTCGAGCCGCACCAAGCCGTCAAACCTGCGGTCAACCCAGAGGCCACAAGCGATGCCGTCTGGCACATCTGGCATTTTGACTTTTACCGTTTCAACGACCCACAGGAATGGGAAGACGCCGGCTTTCGCGACATCTTTGCCGGGCCAGGCCTGAAACTCATGGAATGGCCAGACAAAGTGGCCGGGCAACTGCCCCCGTCCGATTGGGTGATCGCACTCGATGCCATTGATGAAAATCAGCGACAGGTCAGCATCAGCACAGGCACAGAGCGCGGCCAGTTGTGGCTGCAAGCGTGGATTCAAGGTGCAGACCATGCGCCGTGACCGCCGTGGCCTGCTCAAGGCTGGTTTTCTGGTGCTGAGCCTGGGCACCGCGCAGCTCGCTCGCGGGGCCAACATGCTGGCGGTTCGCGTCTGGCCTGCGCCCGATTACAGCCGCGTCACACTCGAATCGGACGCGCCCATCCAAAGCACCCAGACCTTCATCGACTCGCCGCCGCGCCTGGCGGTGGACATTGAAGGCATGCAGCTGAACGCCACTTTGCGCGAGCTGGTGGGCAAGGTGCAAGCGTCCGACCCGAACATTGCCGGCATCCGCGTGGGCCAGTTCAGCGCCAATGTCGTGCGCTTGGTCATTGACCTCAAGCACGCCATTGCGCCGCAAGTCTTCAGTCTGCAACCCGTGGCCCCCTACGCCCACCGCCTGGTGCTCGACCTCTACCCCAGCCAAGCCATTGACCCGCTGGAGCAGCTGATTCAAGAGCGCATCACCGCCAAAACACCCAAGTCAACCGACGGCTTGCCGGCCATCAGCGCCTCCGTGAACGACCCCTTGGGCGATTTGATTGCACGGCAAACGCAAGCGGGCGTTGCCGGCTTGCCACCGGCATCCACACGCCGCCCAGAGCTGCTGCCGCCAGCGGGCACCTACATGGACGCCCCCGGCAGCGCTGCACGGCCGGTTGCCCAGCCGCACACCGACCGCTTGATCGTGGTCGCCCTGGACCCCGGCCACGGCGGTGAAGACCCCGGCGCCATCGGGCCGGGCGGGACCCGAGAAAAAGATGTGGTGCTCAAGATCGCCAAAATGCTGCGTGACCGCATCAACGCCAGCAGCATCAATGGCAACCCAATGCGGGCCTTCATGACCCGCGATGCCGACTTTTTTGTGCCCTTGCATGTGCGTGTCCAAAAAGCCCGCCGAGTGCAAGCCGACCTCTTTGTCAGCATCCATGCCGATGCGTTCTACACCCCCAGGCCACAAGGGGCCAGCGTGTTTGCACTGAGCCAAGGCGGCGCCTCCAGCAGCGCGGCGCGCTGGATGGCACAAAAAGAAAACAAAGCCGACACGATCGGCGGCGTGAACCTGGGCGGGCAGGATGCGCAAGTGCAACGCGCCTTGCTCGACATGAGCACCGCCGCACAAATCAAGGACAGCTTGGCGTTGGGCGGCAGCCTGCTCAGCGCCATTGGCAGCGTAGGGCGCCTGCACAAGCCTCGCGTCGAGCAAGCGGGCTTTGCCGTGCTCAAAGCACCCGACATCCCCAGCGTGTTGGTCGAAACCGCCTTCATCAGCAACCCCGAAGAAGAGGAAAAGCTGCGCAGCGAGGCCTACCAACGGCAACTCACCGAAGCGCTGCTGCGCGGCATCTTGCAGTATTTTTCGCACAACCCGCCACTGGCGCGCAACCGGGGCATTTAAGGGCCAAAAGCAACGCCCCTTGTCGCTCGGTGTCGTGAGGGTCCGACATTCCTTCATCTTGGAATTCAGGCCTTTGGGGTCCGACAGCAACCCCTTCGCGAAGCGACGTTTTCAAGAGGCGACGGTACACAACGTCGGACCTGAAGGCACGGCCTACAAAACCGCGTTTTGGCTCGTTTGCACGTCCCTGTCAAACTGCACCATGGCCGCCATGGTAAGTGGGTCGGTGGCCAGCTCAGCGGCAAAATCGGGACGTACAGTGACCGCCTGCGCACCCATTGCGATCAGCCGCGACAACACATCAGCCGACTTGATGCTGGCGGCCAGCAACTGCAGGCCATCGGCTTGCACCGCCACGCAGGCCTCGATCAAGGCCCACACATCGCGTCCATCGGCTTGCAAACGGCCCACATAGGGCGCCACATAACTTGCCCCTTGCGCCCTCGCCCACAGCAATTGAACCGGGTTGGCCAAACCCGTCAACAGTGTGGGCACGCCCTGTGCCTGCACCTCACGCAACACGGCTTGCCAGTCGGGGTGACAGGGCAATTTGATGGTCAGGTGCACCTGGGCTTGCCCGGCAGCGGGCAGCAACACCGCCAGCCATTGCACGGCCTCGCGCACATCGGGATGGGGCAATTGCAGCATCAACTCGGGCATGCGGGCCTCGCCAGCCTGCGTCACCAGTCTCAAATAACCGGCCAAACTGACCGGCAAACCCGCTTGCAACACCAGCGTGGGATTGGTCGTGACGCCCTGCACTGGCGGGCAACCGGCAGGCAAGGCCCACTGACGGGCATCGGCCGAGTCGAGGTAAAACTTCATGCGGCGTCCTGTTTGAGGAAGATGTCTTTGTCCGGAAAAAACTGGCTGTGCAAAGGCAACAAAGCGCCGCCCAAAGCGCGGGCATGCGCCCCCACCTGGCCAGTCAGCAATTGTGGCTGGTGCATGCCGTCAAAGCGGTAATCGGCCAGCGCCTCTTGCGTCGCACCCATCAGAGCGGTCATGAGGGGCGCCCCCAACGAGCCGTCCATCACCACTGCATCCAGATCAAGCAAGGCGGCCGAACTGGCCACCGTCATGGCCAGCGCCTGGCTGGCTTGGGCAATCCAAGGGGTGGTGAATGGGGCATAGGCCGGGTCCATGATGCTGTCTTGGTGTTTGAGCAGCGGGTCAAGGCCTGCCGCCATCAAAGCCTGCTCCAGCTGCCATCCCGAGGCTTTTTGCAACAACTGCGGCGGCATGCTGGCCCCGCTGTTCGCCAGCCCCACCGGCAAAGAGCCAATGGCCCCGGCGTTGCCCCGCTCGCCGTTCACGATGTGGCCAGACAACACCAAACCCCCGCCAATGAAGGTGCCGACAAACATGTACAAAAAACTGCGCACACTGCGGCCATGGCCTTGCAACAATTCGGCCACACAGGCGGCGGTGGTGTCTTTGGCAAACACCACAGGCAAATCGGTCAGCGCCCGCACTTGGGCAGGCAGGTCGATGTGCTCCCAACGGGCCAGCGCTTGGGCAGCCTGCCCACCCATCAGATCCGCCCATTTGTGCAAAGACAAAGGTGCGGTCAGGCCCACGCCCACGGTGCGCTGCCAGGCGTCGCCCATGCGCTCTTGCAAGGTTTGAAGGCCTTGTGCCATTGAGGCGAACAAATGGTCTGGGTCCGGGTAGTCGTAGTGCACCTCCAGGCGCTGCACAGGCTGGCCACAAAAGTCAGCGACCAACAACTCCAAATTGCGCCGCCCCACCTGAATGCCCACACTGAACGCGCCTTGCGGGTTGAGCGACAGCGGCACCGAGGGCTGGCCAATTTTGCCGCGCACGCGCTCTTGTTTCAGCAACAAACCGTCTGCGAGCAAACGGCCCACAATGATGGCCACCGTCTGCGTGGACAGCTGGGTCAACCGGGCAAGGTCTGCCTTGGGGATGGCCCCGTGATGGCGAATGGCCTGCAGCACGATGCGCTCATTGAACTGGCGCATGCCGACGTGGTTGGAGCCCCGCATGGCGGGGTTGGTGCTGGCGGTGTTCATGACAACAAAAGGGAGCAGACCCTGTTCAAAAGCATCTGAAAAAAACCTCAAACAAGGATCACGCCCTTGCAAAACAAAGCGTTGCCGTAAGCCGTGCCCTCGCCACTTTGCACGATCAGGCTGCAGCCTTTGATTCTCTCGTAAAAAGCGTACCGCTCAACCGGCTCCACCTGCTCTGGCTTGAAGCCCTCGGCCACCATCAGGTCCACCACCGCCTGCTGCGCCGCCGTGCGGTGGTCAGCAGCGCTGGCACACACCCGCATGAATGCCGCCGGTTGCAGCACATCAGCGGCCAGTGGCAACACCGACAACACCGCTCCACTCACCCGCGCCAAACTGTGCCCAGGCAGTCGCACCACCGGCTTGCCCAGGCTCAAAAAATCGGCTGTGAAGTTGGCATCCACCACGGCCACCCACTCGCCGTGGCCCATGGCACACAGGTGCATCAGCAACTCGGGCGTGAGCAGTGGGTCGATTCCTTTCAGCATGTGACGGCTTCCGCAGCGGGCAAACTGGCCGGGTCGATCGCACCGGTGATGAGGCCCACGATTTGCTCGGGGCTGGTTTCACGCGTCAGGCAACTGCAAATGATGCGGCCCTGGCGGAACACCCAAATGCGGTCCACCAAGTCAAACACCTGGCGCAGGTTGTGGCTGATGATGATCAGCGGGATACCCCGCTGCTTCAAACCCTTGATGATTTCTTCCACACGGGCGGTCTCTTGCACACCCAAGGCGGCTGTGGGCTCGTCCAAGATGATGAGCTTTTTGGCAAACCCCGCTGCACGGGCAATCGCCACACACTGGCGCTGGCCGCCCGACATGCCGCGCAAGCTCTCGGACATGTCTTGAATCTTCACGCCCGTGGTGGCCAGCATGGCGGCCGATTTTTCGCGCATGGCCTTGTGGTTGAGGATAGACAGCGGCCCCAAATTCAGGCGCGTGATCTCGCGACCCAAAAAAATATTGGCAGGCACATCCAAATCTTCGGCCAGAGCCAGCGTTTGGTACACCGTTTCAATACCCTGTTCTCGGGCGTCCAGCGGCGATTCGAAATTGACCTTTTTCCCCTCCAGCAAGATGGCGCCGGTGTTGGGCTGTTCGGCCCCGGTGATCAGTCGCACAAAAGTGCTTTTGCCTGCCCCGTTGTCGCCCACGATGGCGGCGTGCTCGCCCGGCATGAGCCGAAATTGCGCATCGGTCAGGGCCTTGACACCGCCGTAATGCTTGGTCAATTGTTGGATTTCTAGAACAGGTTGGGATACAGACATGGCGCGACTTTCACATGGAATGGGGCCAAGCATCGCTGATTTCAGGCCAAACCACATTAGTAAAACTACTAGGTTTACTTAATCTGGTTTTTCGATTCCAATCCGTTGGCGATCAGAGAAACGGTTTTCTGAACGAATTGACCTTCAACAACGGAGATACACCCCATGATCAACAAACGCACATTCGGCCGCCTCGCCCTCGCCGCCACCGTCGCAGCCACTTTGGTGGCCTGCGGCAAAAAAGAAGAAGCCATGCCCACGGCCGCAGCCCCTGCCGCTGCTGAACTGACGATTGCTTACATCACCAACGGCAACACCAACGAGGGCTGGACCCTGATCAACGGGGGTGCCAAAAAAGCGGGCACCATGCCCGGCGTGAAGTTCATTGAGCTGGCCGCTGAAAAAGGCGAGCTGTCCAAGCAGTTGGCCATCGTCGAAGACATGATCACGCGCAAGGTCAACGCCATTGCCATCGCCCCGGTGGACTCCGCAGGCATCGCCCCAGCTGTGAGCAAGGCGCTGGCCGCCGGCATCCCCGTGATCGCTGTCGACACCGGCATCACTGGGGCCAACATCACCTCGTACGTGGCCACCGACAACATCAAAGCCGCCAACGTGCAGGGCAAGTGGGCGGCCGAGCAAATCCAGGACGGCGACACCGTGATTTATGTCACCGGTGATCTGGGCCAGTCCACCGGACAAGAGCGCAAAAAAGGCTTTGTAGACGCGCTCAACGAAGTGCGCAAGAACGTGAAGATCGTGGAAGTGGCCACCACCTGGGACCAGACCATGGCCCAAAACGGTGTGGAATCGGCCCTGCGCGCCAACCCCAAAGCCAAGGTGATTGCTTGCGCCTGGGACGGCGGTGCCTTGGGTGCCAAGGCCGCTTTGATGGCCGCTGGCAAAAAGCCCGGCGCGGTCATGATCGCGGGCTTTGACGGCTCGCCCGGCGGCCTCGACATGATGAAAGACGGCTGGCAACAAGCCAACGCCGCGCAGATGCTGGCCAAGATCGGCGAAGTGGGCGTGCAAACCGCCATTGCTGCAGCCAAAGGCGAAAAAGTCGAAGCGCGCATCGACACCGGCTCCTTCTTGGTGCTGCCTTCCAACGTGGACCAGTTCGCTGCCGATTCCGGCGTCGGTCAGTTCATGAAAGTCAAAGCCAAGTGATGGCCCTGGGGCCGGCCTCCTGCGCCGTCCCGACATGTGTTTTCAGCGCGGCCGGCCAAAGGGCCGCCGCGCTGTTGCGATGGCCCGCATCGCGCCCCTCATTGGGCCTGCCTGTGCAGGCAAATGGCCACCTCGGGTGGTCTTCTGACAGTTAGAAATATTTATGAAATCCATCACCCGACAAGAGTGGTACGGCGCCTTTGTGGCCGTCATCGTGCTGGGCATTTTGCTCAGCATCGCCTCACCCTACTTTCTGACCACGGGCAACCTGTCCAATATCTTGGTGCAGGCGTCGGTGATCGCCTTGCTCGCCGGTGGACAAACCTTTGTGATTTTGACGGGCGGCGTGGACTTGGCCGTGGGTGCGCTCACCGCCTTGGCCGGGGCTGTGGCCGGTTACATGATGGTCAAACTCGGCGTCAATCCTTATTTGGCCATGGCCGTGGCGCTGGCCATTGGCGCTGCCGTGGGCCTGTTCAACGGCTACCTGGTGGCCTTCGTCGGCATCCCAGCCTTCATCGTCACGCTGGGCGGCCTCACGCTGTGGCGCGGGCTGGCCTTTGATTTGACCGGCGGCTTTGACAACGCAGGCCTGCCCGCGCCCTTCCCTTTCATTGGCTACGGAGATGTGTTGGGCATCCCCATGCCCACGCTCATCACAGCCATCTTCTTTGTGGTGATGGCCTTCGTTTTGTCGAGCACCAAAATCGGCCGCTACGTCTACGCCATGGGCTCCAACGAAATGGGCGCGCGCCAAGTGGGCATCAACATCCGCTGGTACAAGCTGGGCGTCTACGTCATCTCGGGGCTGGCTTGTGCCTTGGCTGCGATTGTGTTGATGGCCCGCATGGACTCGTCGAGCGGCAAGATGGCGCAAATGTTCGAGCTGGACGCGATTGCCGCCGTCATTCTGGGTGGCACCTCGCTGTTTGGCGGGCGCGGCAGCATCTGGGGCAGCCTGCTGGGCGCGGTGCTGATCACCATGATTCGCAACGGCATGAACCTGCTGGAAGTCTCACAGTTCAAACAAATGATGGCCATCGGCGCAGTGGTGATCATCGCGGTGTGGATCGACGTGGTGCGGCGCAAACACCTGCTGAAGAAATAAACCCAAGACCCTGCGCTGACCATGACCACCCCGATTTTTGTCTTGGGCGAAGCCCTGATGGACTGCATCGCCCAGCCCGACGGCCAACTGCGTCCCCTCATGGGCGGCAGCCCATTCAACATGGCCCGAGCCGCCGCTTTGCGCGGCGCTTCGGTGGCTTTCCTCAACCCCATGTCCAAGGACCTGTTTGGCCAAGCCATGGCCCAACGCTTGCAGACAGACGGTGTTCAACTGCCCGGCGGCAGTACACGCCTGCCCACCTCTTTGGCGGTGGTGAAAGTCACCGATGGACAACCCAGCTATGGCTTTTACCGCGAAGGCATTGCCGACCGCGACTACACGGTGGACGGCATCCTGGCCATGCTGCGTGCGCAAAAAACGCCGGGCATTTTGCACACCGGCTCTTTGCTGCTGATCCCGCCGGAGCACCACAAAGTGCTGGCCATCTTGCAAGCGGCTCGCGCAGAGGGTTGGACCATCAGCGTGGACATCAACCTGCGCCCCCAAGTGGCTGGCGCGTTGGTGCCCTATGTGGCCGCCTTGCAAGAGGTCATCGCCCTGACCGACTGGCTCAAAGCCAGCGACGAAGACCTGCAGACGATGGGCTTTGCAGATGTGCGGCTGGCCGAATCCGGACGCCTCGTGCAAGCGCTGCGGGCGGGCGTGCCCACCGGG
>NZ_CALBEX010000173.1 GCF_937889215.1 uncultured Limnohabitans sp. | reverse complement strand
GGCGACATCATCTGTGAATCCGGTCGCATCGAGGGCCGCCTGAGACGCAGCGAAATGATCCCCAAGGAAAACCTGCGCAGCGGTGACCGCGTTCGCGCCATGATCATGGAAGTGGACCTGACACTGCGCGGCGCACCCATTTTGTTGTCGCGTTCAGCCCCCGAGTTCATGATCGAGTTGTTCCGCCAGGAAGTGCCCGAAATCGAACAAGGCCTGCTCGAAATCAAAACCTGCGCCCGTGACCCTGGCTCTCGCGCCAAGATCGCTGTGCTCTCGCACGACAAACGCGTGGACCCCATTGGTACTTGTGTCGGTGTACGCGGTACCCGCGTCAATGCTGTGACCAACGAGTTGGCGGGCGAGCGTGTGGACATCGTGTTGTGGAGCGAAGACCCCGCCCAGTTCGTGATTGGCGCTTTGGCCCCAGCCAACGTGCAGTCGATTGTGGTGGACGAAGAAAAGCACGCCATGGACGTGGTGGTCGACGAAGAAAACTTGGCTATCGCCATTGGCCGTGGTGGCCAGAACGTGCGCTTGGCTTCTGACCTGACTGGCTGGAAGATCAACATCATGGACGCGGCCGAGTCGGCCCAAAAGCAGGCCGAAGAAACCATCGGCATCCGCCAGTTGTTCATGGAAAAGCTTGATGTCGACCAAGAAATCGCCGACATCCTGATCGGTGAAGGTTTCGCCAGTCTCGAAGAAGTGGCTTATGTGCCGATCCAAGAAATGTTGGAAATCGAAAGCTTCGACGAAGACACCATCAACGAACTGCGCACGCGCGCCAAAGACGCTTTGTTGACCCTCGAAATTGCGCGTGAAGAGAGTGTCGAAGACGTCTCTCAAGACCTGCGTGACCTGCCAGGCTTGACGCCTGAGCTGATTTCCAAGCTGGTTGAGGCGGGTGTTCAAACCCGTGACGACCTGGCTGATCTGGCCACTGACGAGTTGACCGACATCACCGGTCAAAACGTTGAAGAGGCCACCGCCCTGATCATGAAAGCCCGCGAACATTGGTTCGCAGGCCAGGCCTGAAGTCTGATGGAGGCTTGAACAAAATTATGTCCAGTACCACTGTTGCCGAGTTCGCCAATGAACTCAAAAAATCTGCCGACGTCTTGCTCGATCAATTGCGATCAGCTGGCGTGACCAAAGACTCGGTCAGCGATGCGCTGACCGATTCGGACAAGCAAAAGCTGCTCAGCTATTTGCAAACCAGTCACGGCACCGTGACCGGTGACCGCAAAAAAATCACCTTGGTCAAGAAGTCCACCAGCGAGATCAAGCAAGCCGATGCTTCGGGCAAAGCCCGCACCATCCAGGTTGAAGTGCGCAAAAAACGCACATTGATCAAACGCGATGACGAGCCAGCGCAAGAAGCTGAAGCACCGCAAGAGCCCTTGGTTGACCTTGCCGAACTGGCTCGACGCGAAGAAGAAGCACGCCGCCTAGCGGAGCTGATCAGCGTGCAAGAAGCCGAGTTGGCTGAAAAACGCCGCCAACGTGAAGAACAAGAAGCCCGTGAACGTGCCGACCTGCAAGCGCAAGAAGCACGGGAG
>NZ_CALBEX010000172.1 GCF_937889215.1 uncultured Limnohabitans sp. | reverse complement strand
ATGGATGGGCCTGCAGCGCCACCTGAAAGTGGCCGGCATCTTTGCCCGCCTGACGCTGCGCGACGGCAAGCCCAAATACCTGGCCGATGCGCCGCGTTTCCTGCATTACATCCGCACCACCTGCGACCGCTATCGCGAACTGGGCCCTCTGCTCAAATTGATCGATGAGATCGAAGGCACCACCCCGCAAGTGGGTTTTGCTTACGGACGCATGTGAGCATGCCCCGCTTTTATTGCCCCGCCCCTTTGGCCGCCGGCTTGGCCCTGAGCCTGCCCCCGGGCGCTGCCCGCCATGTGCAGGTGCTGCGCCTGCAACCGGGCGATTTCATCACCTTGTTCAACGGTGAAGGCGGCGAGTTTGATGCCACCGTGACCCGCATGGGCCGCAGCGATGTGGATGTGGAAGTCGGCGCACACCACACTGTGGAGCGCGAAGCGGCCCGCGCTGTGCACCTGCTGGCGGGCATCACCGCCAACGACCGCATGGACTGGCTGGTGGAAAAAGCCACCGAGTTGGGCGTGGCCAGCATCACGCCCCTGGTGGCCGAGCGCTGCGTACTCAAACTCAAAGGCGAGCGGGCCGAGAAAAAAATTGCGCACTGGCAAGGCGTGGCTATAGCCGCAGCCGAGCAGTGCGGGCGCAACCGGGTGCCCAGCATCCACCCGGCCGTGACATTGGCCGAGTGGGTCAAAAAGGCCCCACCGGGTGAGCGCTGGGTGCTGTCGCTGTCCGAAGGCACACAGCCTGTGGCCCAGGTGCTGGGTCAAGCACCGAAGATGCCCATGACACCGGTCACCGTGCTCAGCGGCCCCGAGGGCGGTCTGAGCCCCGCAGAAGAGTTGGCAGCCCTGAGCGCCGGTTTTCTGCCCGTGACCCTGGGGCCACGCGTGTTGCGGGCCGAAACGGCACCGCTGGCAGTGCTGGCCCTTTGCGCCTGAGGTCAGGGCCCCAAAGACCACCAGGCAAAAGGCCTGCTGGCCCCTTGGAAACAAACAGACTGCTGTAGAATGCACCCTTCCGAGGAGCGTTGCAGCGCCCCCTGACTTGCCAGCCAAGTCGGCAGCGGGGCGTGAGGCTCGGAACACTTCAACAGCAACGACGCTCATCCACACGACGTGCGGTGAGCCTGTTTTTCCCTATCAGTGCTTTTCCCATGCGTGTGGTTCATTCACATTGCTTGGAGCTTTTCTCATGAATGCACGTATCCCTTCCACCCTCAACGCCGACTGCGTGATTGCTGACATCGGCTTGGCCGATTGGGGCCGCAAAGAAATCAAAATCGCCGAGACCGAAATGCCTGGTCTCATGGCCATACGCGAAGAGTTCAACAAGGCGCAGCCACTGAAAGGCGCGCGCATCACCGGCTCGCTGCACATGACCATTCAAACGGCTGTGCTGATCGAGACCTTGCAAGCCTTGGGTGCCGACGTGCGCTGGGCTTCTTGCAATATATTCTCGACGCAGGACCACGCGGCTGCCGCGATTGCCGCCAAAGGCACACCGGTGTTCGCCATCAAGGGCGAAACCTTGGCCGACTACTGGGATTACACCCACCGCATTTTTGAATTCGGCACAGCGGGCACCGAAGGCGAAGGCCCCAACATGATCCTGGACGACGGCGGCGACGCCACGTTGTTGATGCACTTGGGCAAGCGCGCCGAAACCGATGCCTCTTTGATCGCCAACCCCGGCAGCGAAGAAGAAGTTTGTTTGTTCAACGCGATCAAAGCCAAATTGGCGATTGACCCCACTTGGTACACACGCAAAGGCGCTCACATCATTGGCGTGACCGAAGAGACCACCACCGGCGTGTTGCGCCTGAACGAAATGGCCGCTAAGGGCAGCTTGATGTTCCGCGCCATCAACGTGAACGATTCGGTGACCAAAAGCAAGTTCGACAACCTGTACGGCTGCCGCGAATCTTTGGTCGATTCGATCAAGCGTGCCACCGACGTGATGATCGCCGGCAAAGTGGCCGTGGTCGCCGGTTACGGTGACGTGGGCAAGGGCTCGGCCCAAGCCCTGCGCGCCCTGAGCGCCCAAGTCTGGGTGACCGAGATCGACCCCATCAACGCCCTGCAAGCCGCGATGGAAGGCTTCAAAGTCGTGACCATGGAATACGCCGCCGACAAGTGCGACATCTTCGTGTCGGCCACCGGCAACAAGAACGTGATCCGCTACGAGCACATGGCCGCCATGAAAGACGAAGCCATCGTCTGCAACATCGGTCACTTTGACAATGAAATCGACGTCGTTTCGCTGGAAAAATGCCAGTGGGACGAGATCAAGCCGCAAGTCGACCACGTCATCTTCCCCGATGGCAAGAAGATCACCCTGTTGGCCAAGGGCCGTTTGGTGAACCTGGGTTGCGCCACCGGCCACCCCAGCTTCGTGATGTCGTCCTCGTTTGCCAACCAGACCATCGCCCAGATCGAGCTGTTCACCAAGCAAGACCAGTACGAGTCCGGCAAGGTTTATGTCTTGCCCAAGCACCTGGACGAGAAAGTGGCGCGTTTGCACCTGAAGAAAGTCGGCGCGATGTTGTCCGAATTGAGCGAAGAGCAAGCGGCCTACATTGGCGTGTCCAAGAACGGTCCTTACAAGGCTGACACTTACCGCTATTGATGCGCTGAGTGGGTTGGCGGTCCGAGCCTGCGTGGTGTTGTCGTGACGCCATGTCGGGGCTGAAGCCGCCGACCTACAGATGCCGCTCCGCAGGTCGGTGGCTTCAGCCCCGACATGTTCGACCCGACACCATCGCGTGCTTATCCTGCTCCCTATTGTTTGATTGAAACCTCACCGCATGCGCATTGACCAACTTCTCGTCGAACGTGGCTTGGCCGCTTCTCGCTCACAAGCCCAGCGACTGATTGCTGGAGGCGTGAAGTGGCAGCAGCCCGACGGCGCTTGGCGCACCGTCGTCAAGAACCGCGACGAGGTGCCCGAAAGCGCGGCCTTGGAGTTGCTCGACGATGCCGAGTCGCGCTACGTTTCGCGTGGCGGCCTCAAGCTCGAAGGGGCTTTGAAGGCCACGGGCGTTCTGGTGGATGGTTTGCGCTGCCTGGATGTGGGGCAAAGCACCGGTGGTTTCACCGATTGCTTGCTGCAGTTTGGTGCAGCCGAGGTGGTGGGCGTGGATGTGGGCCACGCCCAAGTGCACCCGCGCATCAGTCAAGACGAACGCGTGGTCTGCATCGAAGGTGTGAATGCCCGTGAGTTAGAGCCGGGCGACGAGCGCATTCCTGAGGCGCTGGAAGGCTTTGACCTGATGGTGGGCGATGTGTCCTTCATTGCGCTGACCGTGGTGCTGCCAGG
>NZ_CALBEX010000171.1 GCF_937889215.1 uncultured Limnohabitans sp. | reverse complement strand
TCATCCCAAACCTCGGGCAGCAATACCACCAAGCGGTCGAGCACCTGCAACATGCGGGGCCAATCTTCCTGCGAACGGAAAATTTCTTTCAGGTTGCGCAGCATGCGGGCCAGCATGTCGCGCGGCGGGCAAGCTTGCAAATACAAGCCCAAAGGGGTTTCGCCCTCGTCCAAGTCGGGGGCTGCAAATTGGTCTGCGGGGTCCCTGTAAGGGCTCAGCCGCTCAGACAAATTGTCCAAACCCAAAGACTCGCCCGTGAGCGGGTCCAGCACCACCAAGCCACCCTCGAGCGCCACTTTGACCAAAAAATGGCCAGGAAAGGAAATGCCTTGCGCTTGCAAATCCAAGGCCTGGGCCAGCTCCAGCCAAATCACTGCCAAAGAAATAGGAATCCCCCGGCGTGTGCGCAACACGTCGAAGATGTAGCTGTTTTCTGGTGCGTAATAGTCGTTGGCATTCATCCCAAAGCCAAGGTCTTTGTAAAAAACCTGGGTCAAGATGGCCAGTCGGGTCAGGTCATCGGCCTCGTTGGGCATGCGCGCAGTCACCCTTTTGACCAGTCGCGCCACGTCGTCGAGCACCTGCTGCACATCCAGCGCAGGCTCTTCATCCTGTGCCAAACTGGCCGCAGCCTCCAGCAAAGGGAACTGCTCGTCACTTTGGACCAAGCTGGCAAAGTAGCCGAGCGGCGTCGGGGGAGATAAATTCAATGGCATGTGGAATGGTTCAACGCTTGAGAAAGGCTTTGAGGCGCAAGCCTGTGGCCCACAACACACCAAAATACAGCGCAGCGGAGCCCGCCAAGATCAGCGCCATCCAGCCGATGCGCAGCCAAGCCTCTTGGCGCATGGCCACCCAAGGCAGGTGCTGCGCCGCCCACCAGAGCAAGGCTGTGAGCAAGCCCGTGGCCAGCAACACCTGCAAGGCAAAACGCCACCAGCCGGGTTGCGGTTTGTAACTGCCCCGGCGCAGCAAACCCAGCAACAACCACAGCGCGTTGACCAAAGCGCCTAAACCGATGGACAGCGCCAAACCGGCATGGGCCAAATAAGGCACCAGCAACACGTTGAAAATCTGCGTGAGCACCAACACCACCACCGCGATGCGCACAGGCGTGCGGATGTCCTGGCTGGCGTAGTAGCCCGGTGCCAACACCTTGATGGCCACCAGACCCAGCAAGCCCACGCCATAACCCGTGAGCGCCAGCGTGGTTTGCTGCACATCGCGGTCGGTGAAGGCCCCATAGTGGTAGAGCACCGACACCAGCGGCTGCGCAAAGACCAGCAAAGCCGCCGCACAGGGCAAGGCCAGAAGCAACACCAAGCGCAAACCCCAATCAAGCATGGCCGCATAGCGCTCGCTGTCGCCCGTGGCTTTGGCGGCCGCCAGCTGCGGCATCAGCACCACGCCCAACGCCACACCCAAAATGGCCGTTGGGAACTCCATCAAACGGTCGGCATAGGTCAACCAGCTGACGCTGCCCGGGGCCAGGTGAGAAGCGATCTGGATATTGATGAGCAGAGAAATTTGGGCCACACCCACCCCCAGCAAAGCTGGGCCCATGAGGCGCAAGATGTTCAATGTGGCCGGGTTCGTCCAAGCCTTCTTAACCGCCGCTGGCCCCATGCCCAATCGAGGCAACAAGCCCAATCGGGCCAAAGCCGGAATCTGCGCCGCGAGTTGCAACAGCCCCCCCAGCATCACGCCAACGGGCAAAGCGTAGATGGCTTCCAAACCTTGCTTAGCCAGCCATGGCGACAACAACCAAGCCGCTGCAATCACACTCACATTGAGCAGCACCGGCGTGGCCGCCGGCACGGCAAAGCGTTTCCAAGTGTTCAAAATGCCGGCGGACAACGCCACCATGGACATGAAGGCAATGTAGGGGAACATCCAGCGCGTCATGTTCACCGCCGCGCCATACCCACGGGCGTCTTGCTGCAGGCCGCTGGCCAGGGCCCACACCAACCAGGGCGAAGCCAACACCCCCACCAAAGACAAAGCCAGCACAGACCAGGCCAAAGCCGTGGCCACGCTGTCGATCACCTCACGGGTGGCTTGGTCACCGTGCTGGGCCCGGCTGGCGGCCAGCACCGGCACAAACGCCTGGCTGAACGCCCCTTCTGCAAACAAGCGACGAAACAGGTTGGGGATGCGGAAAGCCACATTGAAGGCGTCGGTCAGGACACTGGCCCCGAACATGGAGGCGATGAGCAACTCACGCACCAAACCCGTGACCCGGGAGGCCAAGGTAAAAATCGACACAACAGAGGCAGAACGTAGCAAGCTCACAGTGGGCGAGTGTAGCGGCCCCTTGTCTACATCCTTGACAATCCAAGCCAAAGTTTCGGCCCAGCTTGACCAGTTGGCATGCGCAGGCAGATCAGATGCATCGCTGGCTCTGCTAGAATGCCGGGTTAGCTGGACATCATCCTCAGACACTGAAAGAACTTATATATGGCATCCGCTAAACCCAAAAAGAAAAACCCCCGTCTTGCTTCCGGCCGTAAACGCGTCCGTCAAGACGTCAAAATCAACGCTGCGAACTCTTCGCTGCGCTCCAAATACCGCACCGCTGTGAAAAACGTTGAAAAAGCCGTTGCAGCGGGCGACAAGACCAAAGCCACCGAGTTGTTTGCCAAGATGCAAACCGTGGTGGACATCATTGCCGACAAGGGCATCTTCCACAAAAACAAGGCAGCTCGTGACAAGAGCCGCTTGAGCGCCAAAGTCAAGACTTTGGCTCTCGCCGCAGCGCCTGCTGCAGCCTGATCCGCTTTATCCGATCAACAGCCCGGCGAGGCTAGTCCTCGCTGCCGTTTGAAACGGGTGCGCTGTCCGCGAACACTGAACCGCCCTGGTGCAAACCTTGGCGGTTTTTTCATGGGCGCTCTCAATTCGCTGGGGGCCATAAAAAAACCGCCATTGTTGGCGGTTGGTTCTTGGTTCTTGGTTCTTATTTTTTGGGTGGTGGGTCAGGCAACAAACAGGCCTCGGCCACTTGCAAGCCGTTGTCCCGAGCGAAGTTCATCACGAAATCCCATGCCATGACGTTGTGATCGCGCAGATCGTGGTTCACGATCACGCACTTCACCCCTGCCAAGGTGGTCGGAATGCACCAAGGCGAATAACTCAGGTGACTGCCTGGGGTAGCTCCCCCAGGTCGAAATGGGCTCATAACGCCCGCCAAGCGTTCTGCCCAATCGCTGGGTCTGAAAGTTTTGCCATCCTGGGTGATGCCCTGGATAAACACTTCTTTGGCGGAGTTAGAAACCATCGGATAGAGGTGTAGGTCAATCGGCCCCGCAGCACGGGATCGCCGCCTGCAGGTTTGCCTAAGTATTGTATCTTATATAA
>NZ_CALBEX010000170.1 GCF_937889215.1 uncultured Limnohabitans sp. | reverse complement strand
AAGACCTCGCCATAACCCATGGCAATGCCGTTGCCTCCCATGGCGTTCATGGTGTCCACAAAAAGTGGATTGCCCATCATCCGGATTTTTTGACCCTTCAAGTCCTCTGGCTTGCGCACGGGTTTCTTGGTGTAAAGGCTGCGCGAGCCACCATCCATCCAGGCCAATGCCACCATGCGGGCAGGTGAAGCCGAAATTTTGTCCAGCAATTCCTGGCCAATCGGGCCGTCAATCACTGCACGCATGTGCGGGATGTCGCGGAACACGAAAGGCATGTTGAAAATGTTGACCTCAGGCACCACAGGGCCGACCGGACCCAAAGAGGTGCGCAGAATCTGGATCGCGCCTACCTGGGTCTGCTCGATCATCTCCTTTTCACCGCCCAGCACACTGCCTGGGAAAATCTGGAACTTGAATCGCCCATTGCTGGCCGCTTCCATTTTTTTGCCCATGCTCTCCACGGCCACAACCGTTGGGTAACCTGCAGGGTGAACGTCTGCGGCTTTGAGCACCGTTTGCGCCGAAGCCAATGCGGCCGTGGCTGACAATGCGACAGCTACGGTACTTTGAATCAAAAATCTGCGATGCATCATGTCTCGTGTCTCCTTGGCGCTGCGCGCCCTGTGGTGAGATGGGTGGTTTCTGGGAAACGACAATGTTGTTTCTGCGATGGATCTGCTAAAGTGAACCCAAGGCATCGTCAGTTGTCGTACATCTATATTAGCACCGCTCCCCATCATTTCCCCCATGGTTTACCCCAATGCTTGAACCTCGCCGCAAAGCCAGAACACTGTCTGCAGAGTTGGCCGATACGCTGGCGCTGCGCATCCGCAACCAAGATTACGCCCCTGGCACCAAGCTGCCCAAAGAGCTGGACATCATGCAAGAGTTCGGCGTAAGTCGGACCGTGGTGCGCGAAGCCATCTCCAACCTGCAAGCCGCAGGCATGGCTGAGACACGGCATGGCATCGGCACCTTTGCTCTGCTGCCAGAAGACAACCGCCTGTTTCGGGTCCACCCTGATCAGCTTGGCACCTTGCGCGACACAATTGCCCTTCTGGAGTTGCGCATTGGCCTAGAGACCGAAGCCGCAGCGCTTGCCGCGATGCGGCGTACCAGCGAGAACCTGGCCAAATTACGACTGACCCTGGATGCCTTCTTGCAAGCCATAGAAGCTGGAGACAATGCAGTCCAAGCTGATTTTCAATTCCACACCGAAATCGCCTTGGCCACGCAAAACGCCCATTTCATTCAGTTCATGGCACTGTTGGGTGAGCGGGTCATTCCCCGTGGCCGCCTCAACCCCCCCAGCGACACCACACCCGTTAGAAAAGC
>NZ_CALBEX010000169.1 GCF_937889215.1 uncultured Limnohabitans sp. | reverse complement strand
GTGCACAAGGAGCCCAAGCCCTGATCGTGGGCGGGCAGGCCGCAGCCGTGCAATCGCAGCTGAGCTACTCGCGTGACATGGAGCGCGAAGCCGATCGCGTGGGCTACGGCATTTTGGTTGATGCCGGCTACGACCCCCGGGGTTTTGTGGGCATGTTCGGCAAGCTGCAACAAGCGGCGGGTCTGAACGACAACGGGGCCTTTCCCTACCTGCGCAGCCACCCCTTGACCACCGAACGCATCGCCGACATGCAGGCCCGCCAACAACTCTTGGTCACCGCGCCCTTGCTGCAAGCCGACTTGGGCCAAGCCATGTTGTCAGCGCGTGCGCGGGTCTTGTCCCAAAGTACGCCGGATGCGCTCAAGGCCTGGGCGCAAGAGGCAGAACAACCGTCCGCCCTGGACACGCCAGCACAACGGGCGGGCAAGTTGTATGCCGCAACGATGGCCTATTTGCAGCAAAGAAACATGCCTGCCGCCGACCGAACACTGCTCCAACTGCAGCAATGGGTGCAGGCATCGGTGCCCACGGCCAATGCCTCACGCCCTGCCGGCGATTTGTCGGCCCAGCGTTGGCTGCGGCTGCTCTCGGCCGAAGTGGCCATGAAACAAGAAAGGTTTGAGGTGGCGCTCCAGCTGTTGCTGCCTGCAGCCCAGGCGCAAGCGCTGCAGCGCCCCGAACTCATTGCTGCCGCGCAAGCGGTGCTGCGCATGCCCAAGCACCCTTTGCAATCCGAGTTGACCCAGCAGTTGCGCCAGCGGGTGTTTTTGGCCCCACACGATGCGCAAGCCTGGAACACCCTGGCTGCGCTGTTGGCCGCGCAAGGGCAGGCGCTGGGCGCCTTGCGCGCTGAAGCCGAGGCACAAATCGCCCGGCTGGACTGGCAAGGCGCGATTGACCGGTTCCGGGCTGCCCAAGACGTGGCCAAGCAAGGCCGCTTGCAAGCCGCAGACCACATCGAAGCCTCAATCGTAGATGTCCGATTGCGTTACGCCCAAGACAGGTGGCGGGCTTTGCAGCTGCAATCCCCTGCGAAGCCCTGACCTGCTTTGCGCGCGTGCATCGCTCTGTACCGCATGGCGCTATGATCGCCGTCCCTGTACAAAACACACCATGGCCGGAATCCACATCACCGACATCGAAGCCGCCATCAACCACTGGCGCACCAAAAACCCTTCACCCGACGGAGTGTCACTGCCGCATGAGCTGCGTGCATTGGCCGAGGTGTATGGGCTGATGGTGTATCACAAACAAGATTTGGCCGACGAGTTCAGCCTGCCTTTGGCGGCGGCCGAAGCCTGGCAAGACTGGTACGCCACCACGCCCGATACGCCCTGCATCGCCATTTGCTCGACCAGCCAGGGCGACGAAACCTGCAAAGGCTGTGGCCGAAGCTTCGAAGAAGTGCAGTTGTGGACCGAAATGAGTCCGGGTGAAAAACGCAGCATCTGGCACCGCATCACCATGGATGGCACGTCCTGGCGCTTCAACCGCTACGCCGAACGCGCTGCCGAGAGCCGGCACTGGGCCAAAGCTGCCGCTGAGGCGCAGGTGCCGCTGGACCTCAAGCCCTGAGAGGGCTCAGACCACCGCGCCCGAGTTCTCGTCGTTCGGGTCGCCGTCTTTTTTGACTGGCTTGACCATGTCTTCGCGGCTGATGCCCAGCCACATGGCCACCGCTGCGCCCACAAACACCGACGAGTAAATGCCAAAGCAAATGCCAATCGTCAGCGCCAAAGCGAAGTAATACAGCGTCTCTCCTCCAAACAGCAGCATGGACAAAACCATGATCTGGGTGGAG
>NZ_CALBEX010000168.1 GCF_937889215.1 uncultured Limnohabitans sp. | reverse complement strand
TCGACCATAGGCGCCCGCTTCTTTGCCCGCTTTGATGATCGCGGCCTGCAAATCGGCTGGCAACTTTTTCATGGTTTTGACAGAGAAGCACAATGGGCGAATGGTGATGGCATGGCGGGTCATCAAGATGTTGGGGGCCACTTCGTAGAATTTCATGGCCTCAACGCCTGCGGCCTCGTTTTCACCGGCTTGGATGACGCTGTTTTGAATGGCGTTGTACACCTCGTTGTAAGCGATCACAGTGGGGGCCATGCCCACAGCAGCAAAAGTGCGGCTCCAAATCGGCGCGCCCTGCACCCGCACTTTGAGGTTTTTCAGCTCAGCCAAGTTGGTGGCCGATTTGTTGGCAAACAAGTTGCGCACGCCACCACCGGCGTAACCGATGAGTTTCACTTCGGCTTTTTTCTCCACTTCATCGGCAATGGGCTTGAGCACGTCTTGGTCCAAGACCTTGTTCCAATGGTTCAGGTCACTGAAAAGGAATGGCGCGTCGATGAACGGTGCGGCCTTTGAAAATGTCGACATGTGGGCTGGCGAAACAATGGCGTAGTCCACTGCTTTGCCCTGGTTCATGTAGGCGAAATAGTCTTTCTCAAGACCCAATTCGCTGTTTTTGTGCAGTACAAAATTGACCGGTTTACCGTAGTATTTTTTAACCAGCTCTTCGAACCTCACCATCGTTTTGGTAAAGGCATGGTCATCCGCAAATTGAGATGCGCCGTGGAGCGTGATCGTGGCTTGTTGTGCCTGTGCACTCACTGCCAAAACCGACGAAAGAACAACACCAAGCAATGACTTGAAAACTCTCATTTGTTTGTCTCCTGTAATGGTCGGAACAACAAGTGTGCGTTGCTCCTTGTTTCACTTTGGGCCAATGGTTTGGGAACAGTCTTGGGGAAAACCATGTGTTCAACCCTAGGCTGTCGCCTAGGTGTCCTGCGCTGCTGGTCTCAGCCCGTCTAGAAGTGATAACTTGGACCTCTGTTTTGAATCATCACATGAAAGAAGCGCATGAAACACATTGGTTTAATCGGTGCCTCTGGCCTGATGGGACACGGCATTGGCAAGAATTTGCTGGCCAAAGGCTTTCGGCTTTCTGTGACCGCCCACAGCCGCCATGCGCCGCTGCAGGATCTTCTGGCCGCTGGGGCCCAACTCGTTGCGCAGCACTCAGACCTTGCCGGTTGCGATGCGGTCATCCTCTGCGTCACAGGTTCCCCCCAGGTAGAGGCTGCCCTGGAAGGTCCGAACGGGCTGCTCAGCCAGGCACGAAAAGGCCTTGTTGTCATCGACGCGTCCACCAGCGAACCCGATTCCACGCGTCGCTTGGCGGCCCGCTGCCAGGCCGTAGGCATGACCCTGGTCGATGCCCCATTGGCGCGCACCCCCGTGGAGGCAGAAGCTGGCAAACTCAACACCATGGTGGGCGCTTCGCCAGAGGTGTTTGCCCTTCTGGAGCCGGTGTTCAAGGCCTATTGCGAAAATATTTTCCACGTCGGTGAAATGGGCGCCGCCCATGTCATCAAGCTGCTGAACAACTTTCTTGGGCAGGCCATCACCACAGCGGCGGCCGAAGCCTTTGCCGTGGGTGCCAAAGCGGGCATCGATGTCAGCCAACTGGTCCGCGTGGTGTCGGCCGGCGCTGTCAACTCAGGTTTGTTCCAGGCCATGGCCAAAACACTCGAGGGTGATTACACCGGCCTGAAGTTCGAGCTGAACAATGCATCGAAAGACTTGCGCTACTACGTGCACCTGACCGAAAGCGTGAAAGCACCCTCATTGGTCGGCACCAGCGTGCACCAAAGTCTGGTCACTGCTTGCGCCTTGGGCTATGGTCAGGAGCTGGTGCCTTCCCTGGTAAAAGCCCAAGCGCAAATCAACCAAGTCAAAATCGGCTCGGGCCGCTCATGAGCGCGCGCCTGGGCATGGCCCTGGTGGGCTTGGGTGCAGCCACTCAGCCTCACCTGCGCAGCCTGCAAGACCTGACCGAACGCATTGACCTGCGCTATGCCGTGACGCGTCACCCTCACCTTGATCGCATCCAGCCTTACACCGGCCCTGTGCGCTTGGTGAGCACGCTGGACGAGGCACTGGCCGACCCGCTGGTCCAGGCGGTGATTGTGGCGACGCCACCTTCCAACCACTTGGACATCTGCCAGCGTTGCTTTGCCGCAGGCAAACATGTGTTGCTTGAAAAACCGCTGGAGCTCAATCTTGAGCGCTCACAACAACTGGTAGCGCTGGCCCAGCAAAGTGGGCTGCATTTAGGCGTGGTGCTGCAACACCGGTTCCGTCCCGCATCGCTGGTCTTGCAAGAGGTGCTTGACTCAGGCCGCCTGGGAGAAATCCAGGCCGCATCGGTGCGTGTGCCGTGGTGGCGTTCTCAAGCCTATTACCAGGAGCTGGGCCGGGGCACTTTGGCACGCGACGGCGGCGGTGTGTTGCTAACTCAAGCCATCCACACCCTGAACCTGTTTCAAGCGTTGGTGGGGGTGAAATCGGTCACGGCCTCGGTGGTGCGGCAAACACGTTTGCACCAAATGGAGACCGAAGACCATGTCAGCGCGCTGTTGGTTTTGGGCAATGGTGCACCCGGTGACCTGATGGCCACAACCGCCATGTTTCCAGGTTTCCCAGAGACGATCGAGGTCATCGGCACACTGGGCAGCGCAAGGCTTACCGGAGCCGATCTGCAGGTGAACTTTCTGCAAGGTGAGCCTTTGAGCGTGCACAGCGAAGGGGGCACCGGCAGCGGCGTCAACATGATGGATTTTTCGCACGAGCCGCACCGCGACTTGTTGACCGATTTCATCGATGCGATCGAACAAACCCGCGCACCTCGGGTCACCGGAGAAGATGCCCTGAAAACCCATCTGCTGATCGACGAGCTGCTGCGCAAGGGGCAGGCCTCACACGCCTGAAACCTCAAAGATTGACCGAGCGAAACCCGGCAAAGATGTCGCGGCGCTGGGGCACAAAGAAGTTGCGATACCGTGCATCCACCACATGCGCCGAGGTGGCAGCGCAGGCCCCACGCAACACGCGGTGGTTGTGCCACCAAGGTTCTGAATAATCGCGGTAGGGGTGCACCTCAAAACCCGGATAGGGCGCAAAGTCGCTGGCCGTCCATTCCCAGACTTGTCCCCACTCAAAGCCAAGCTGCTGCGCCGCACATTCCCATTCCAGCTCGGTGGGCAAGCGCCTGCCTGCCCATTGGCACCAAGCCTGGGCATCGAGCGCATTGAGGTGCACCGCCGGGGCTTGCAAGTCCAGCGCCTGCCAATGGCCAAAACGCTGCACTTGCCACCCCTCTTGCGCGAGTCGCACATAAGGGGGCAAGGCCTGTCCAGTGGCCTGCACAAAAGGCAGGTAACGCGCCCAGGTCACGGCGGCTGCGTCGATTTCGAATGCGTCCAACGACTTCGGATGGGCATGGCACTCGTTATCAAAAGCGAAACCTGGCCCCGCATGGCCCAAGGTGTAAACCTGCGCGGGCACCCAAATGCCCCCGGACCGACCCACGGGCTTTGCTTGTGCAGCAGCAGCCCCGGATGCAGGTTCACGCCAGCACAAGGCCGGTGGTAACTCCAAGCCCAGGCCTTGCGCCATGTAGACCGAGGCTTCGTTGTGCATGTCTTCGTGCTGCAGCACCAAGCGCCAAAAGTACAGCGCTTCGTCGCTCGCACCCTGACCGGCAACAAGGGCGTCTTGCAGGTGGTCCAAGCTGCGCTGCAGCACCTGCGCCAAATAGGCCTGCGTTCCGGCCAGATCGGGCAAAGGCAGCGACCAACGGCTGTCGTGCGCGACCTCGCTGGAGTTGTAGAGCGCATCGGCATCGCGCAGCAGCGAGGCGTCAAAGTCCGCGCCGCTGCTGGGACTGCGGGTGCCCAGGTGGCGCTGGCGGTTGCGCACCGTCCACCACTCCTGAAACCAGGCGATGTGGCCCCACTCCCACAGCGGCGGGTTCATGCCCGGCAAAGGCGTCACCGACAGATCGGGCATGGCGTTTTGCCAAGCCTGTATCAGGCCCAGCGTGCGCTCGCGGGTGCGTTGCAGGGACTGGGCCAAATCCGCCGCACTGGCCGTGCGAGCGGCGCTGTGCACAGGCCCCAGGCAGCCTGGAGACGACCCGTCAAAAAGCCCGCCGGAGCTTGCGCTAGGGGTGGTCTGCCCTGCACCCACCGAGGTACTGCCATTCATGTATAAACCGCCCATGCAAAAACTTCGAGTGGTGATTGTCAGCCCTGCCTTGGCCGACGCCAACAACGGCAACTGGCAAACGGCACGCCGCTGGCAGCAGTTGTTGTCTGCGCATTCTGCCCGCATCGTGCGCCAGTGGCCCGACGCAGAGGCCGGCGATGACGACGTCATGTTGGCCCTGCACGCCCGCCGCTCCGCCGAAGCCGTAGAGGCTTGGCACGCGCGGCACGGCCAGCGCGGCCTGGGTGTGGTGCTGACCGGCACCGACCTGTACCGCGACATCGCGCACGACCCGCAGGCGCAGCGCTCGTTGGCCTTGGCGCATTCGCTGGTGGTCTTACAAGGCCTGGGCGTACGCAGCCTGCCGCCCCAGCACCAAACCAAGGCCCGCGTGATCTTTCAGTCGACCAGCACGCGCCAGACCTTGCCCAAAACACATCGCCACTTGCGCGTGGTGATGGTGGGCCACTTGCGCGACGAGAAAGATCCGCTGACCTTGATGGCCGCAGCCCGCTTGCTCCCCCCCGTCAGCGGCATCTTGATCGATCACATTGGTGCACCGCTCGATGCGGCGCTGGGCCAAGCCGCACAGGCCACGCAGGCGCAAAGCCCGCACTACCGCTGGCTGGGGGCGCTGCCCCATGCCCAAACCCTGCAGCGCATCCAGCGCGCGCACCTGCTGGTGCACTGCAGCCGCATGGAAGGCGGCGCGCATGTGCTGATGGATGCGGTGTGCAGCGGCACGCCTGTGCTGGCCTCGCGCATCGACGGCAATGTGGGCCTGCTGGGAGAGGATTACGCGGGCTACTTCGAGCCCGGTGATGCCCCCGCGCTGGCCCGGTTGATGCTGGCTTGCCGGGCGCAGGGCGACCATGCGGCACTGGTGGCACACTTGAGGGATCAATGCGCCTTGCGCGCACCCTTGTTTGAACCGCAGGCCGAACGCGCCGCCTTGCACCGCTGGGTGCAAGATCTCTGGACCCTTTGAATGCAATCTTCCAATCAACCCGTGCTGCGCGACCTGGTGCTGGTCGGTGGTGGGCACAGCCATGTGGGCGTGCTGCGCATGTTCGCCATGAAGCCCGAGCCGGGGGTGCGAATCACCGTGATCTGCACCGACATCGACACCCCCTACTCGGGCATGTTGCCGGGCTACATCTCGGGCCATTACAGCTTTGACGAAGTGCACATCGACCTGGGCCGCCTCTGCGCCTTCGCCGGGGCGCGGCTCTACCACGATGCGGTGGTCGGCATCGACCGCCAAACCCAGCAAGTCATTTGCCAAAACCGCCCGCCCGTGGCGTATGACCTGTTGTCCATCAACATCGGCTCAACACCTCAAGTGCGTCAGGTTGAGGGCGCACAAAGTCTGGCAATACCCGTCAAGCCGATCGCACAATTCAACCAGCGTTGGTTGGCCCTGCTGGACAAAGCCCGCCAGTGGCCGGTGCACCGGGGCCGTATGACGATTGCGGTGGTGGGTGCAGGCGCGGGCGGTGTGGAGCTGGTGCTGTCCATGCAATACCGTTTGCGCCACGAACTCAAGGCGCTGGGACGCAACCCAGAAGACCTGAAATTTGTGCTGCTGACCTCGGGCGACACCATCTTGCCCACGCACAACCCCCGCGTGCGCCAACGCTTTGTGCAGGTGCTGCAGGAGCGCAACGTCGAAGTGCACACGCAAGCCGAAGTGGTGCAGGTCTCGCCTGGTTGCCTGCACACCCGCAACGGCCGCACCTTCGATGCCGACGAAACCCTGTGGGTGACCCAGGCCGGTGGCCCCGCTTGGCTTCAAAGCACGGGTCTGGCGCTCGACAAGCAAGGCTTCATCCTGGTGCATCCCCAACTGCAAACGCTGAACGACCCGCTGGTGTTCGCAGCCGGTGACATCGCCTCGTTTGTCGAGCGCCCGCTTGAGAAAGCCGGTGTTTTTGCCGTGCGCATGGCCAAACCCTTGGCCGAAAATTTGCGCCGCAGCCTGCGCGGCCAAAAGCTGCTGGCCTACGACCCGCAACGCCATTG
>NZ_CALBEX010000167.1 GCF_937889215.1 uncultured Limnohabitans sp. | reverse complement strand
TCTTGTCGCTCTCGCTCACCGAAGCCTTTGTGCGCCCGCTCTACCACTGGCGCACCTCGCGCCCGCACGCCTATAGCCACTCCAGCCTGAACTGCCGTATTGACGACAACGCGCAGTTCCAGGACGGCCCCGCACACGGCGCGCCGCCGCTCAATGTGCGCCTGACGGACACGCAGTTTTTGCTGGACCACCTGGGCGGTGGTTTTGATCTGCTGTGGTTTGGCGCGGCTGATGCATTGCCTGCCGAGCTGCGTGACGGTGTTGCCCAATGGCATGCACAGGGATTCCCTTTGAAGCTCACTTGCATCACTCTGTCTGGCCCGCCTGAGGCGGGCCTGGTTGAAAGCCCGACCGATGCGCCCTGGCTGCAGGTGCTGTCAGACCCGCAAGGCCGAGTGCACAGCCGCTACGGCGTGACCACGCCCGGCGCGGCCTACCTGTTGCGTCCCGACCAGCACATTTGTGCCCGCTGGTTGCACCTCGATGCCCAGCGCTTGGACGCCGCCCTCGTCCAAGCCACCACCGGAGAAGCCCCATGAACATCACCACAGGTTTGGACATTGCCGGTCTGGAAACCGCCTACGACCAACTGGCCATGGCCATTGACGCCGCAGGCCCCGAAAAATCCGAACTCTTTCTGGTCAAGCTGGCCTTGCTGGCCGCTCAAGCCTTGGGCGACGCGCCAGCCTTTGTGGACCTGATTGAGCGGGCCCAAAAGGACCTTTGACGCGGCGCACCCCGTCTTGCTGGGTGTCAATACCCGCGCCAGCCTCAGGCCCACCGCTGAGCGCCTACACTAGCGGGTTATCCCGAATGCCCGCCCATGAACGCCTTTGTCGACGTCTCCTTTTTTCCGCGTGACGCCAAACCGCTGACCAGTTACCGCAAATACTGGGCGCAGCGCTTTGGCACGGCCCCGTTTTTGCCGATGAGCCGCGCCGAAATGACCCAACTGGGCTGGGACAGCTGCGACATTGTGCTGGTCACGGGCGACGCTTATGTAGACCACCCCAGTTTTGGCATGGCCGTGATCGGCCGCATGCTGGAAAACCAGGGTTTTCGGGTCGGCATCATTGCCCAACCGGACTGGACCAGCGCTGACGCCTTCAAAGAGCTGGGCCAACCCAACCTGTTTTGGGGCGTGACCAGCGGCAACATGGATTCCATGATCAACCGCTACACGGCGGACCGCAAAATCCGAACCGACGACGCCTACACCGCGGGTGATGAGGGCGGCAAGCGGCCGGACCGCGCCGCCATCGTCTACAGCCAGCGCTGCCGCGAAGCCTTTCCGGAAGTGCCCATTGTGCTGGGCGGCATCGAAGGCAGCTTGCGGCGTATCGCGCATTACGACTACTGGTCTGACAAAGTGCGCCGCTCGGTGGTGGTGGACAGCAAGTGCGACCTGCTCTTGTACGGCAACGCCGAGCGGGCCATTGTCGAAATCGCCCACCGCCTTGCTGCCCGCGAGCCGGTGCAACAGATCACCGACGTGCGCGGCACCGCCTTTGTGCGCCGCGAAACGCCTGAAGGCTGGTTCGAGATCGACTCCACCAGCGTTGACACCCCCGGCCATGTGGAAGCGCACATCAACCCGTATTTGATGATTTCGGACCAAGCGCGGGAGCAGGGCGCCACTTGCGCCCGCGAGGAAG
>NZ_CALBEX010000166.1 GCF_937889215.1 uncultured Limnohabitans sp. | reverse complement strand
CGTGTGCCCACAACTTCGATTTCCACGCGGCGGTTCTTGGAACGGCCAGCAGAAGTTTTGTTGTCAGCCACAGGCTGCTTCTCGCCTTTGCCTTCGGTGTAGACGCGGTTCTTTTGGATGCCTTTGGACACCAAGTAGGCCTTGACGGTTTCAGCGCGCTTGACCGACAGCTTCTGGTTGTAAGCATCGGAGCCGGTGGCGTCGGTGTGACCCACAGCGATGATGACTTCCAGGTTGATGCCCTTGACTTTGCCAATCAAGTCGTCGAGCTTGGCTTTGCCTTCGGCTTTCAGGACCGACTTGTCAAAGTCGAAGAAAGTGTCAGCGGCGTAAGTCACTTTGGTGGCGGCGGGTGGTGGCGGTGCCTTGGCAGCTGGCTTGGCTGCTGGTGCTGGAGCGGCCTTGGGCGCAGGTGCAGGTGCAGGTGCAGGTGCAGCCTTAGGTGCAGGTGCTACAGCAGGCTTGGCCACGATGGCGCCATCGCAACCAACTGCGGCTGTGGCAGGTGTCCAGTTGGCATCACGCCAGCACAGTTCATTGGTGCCGTTTTTCCAAACCAAGTCACCAGAGCCATTGCGCCAGTTGTCGACAGTTTGTGCGCCAGCGGCGGTTGCGAGAGCTGCGGAGGCCAACAACATCGCCACTTTGTTCAATTTCTTCATGGTCTTCCTTTGGGGGATAAAGCCGCAGCCGCGCTGCGAAAAAGTTGACGCCGCAGATGACCTTCACCTGCTGCGTTGTCAATTATTGTGCCATAGACCAAATCTCGCTCAGTCAAATGGCGGACAGACAACAGAGTAAGGAATACAAATGCCGTACAAATGTTGCATGGACGCGACAGCCGCTTGGACTTAAAATGTCTCGTTTACACCGCACCACCTTTCCTTACATCTATGACCCAGTTCGCCAAAGAAACACTGCCCATCAGTCTGGAAGAGGAAATGCGGCGCAGCTACCTCGATTACGCCATGAGCGTGATCGTCGGTCGCGCCCTGCCCGATGCCCGGGACGGCCTGAAACCCGTGCACCGCCGCGTGTTGTTTGCGATGCACGAACTGAACAACGACTGGAACCGCCCTTATAAAAAGTCGGCCCGTATCGTGGGTGATGTGATCGGTAAATACCACCCGCACGGCGACCAATCCGTGTACGACACCATCGTGCGCATGGCGCAAGATTTTTCCATGCGCCACATGTTGGTGGATGGCCAAGGCAACTTCGGCTCGGTAGACGGCGACAACGCAGCGGCTATGCGTTACACCGAAATCCGCCTGGCCAAGATCGCCCACGAGATGCTGGGCGACATCGACAAGGACACTGTCGACTTTGGCCCGAACTACGACGGCTCTGAAAAAGAACCGCTGGTGTTGCCTTCACGCCTGCCCAACTTGCTGATCAACGGCTCAGGCGGTATTGCTGTGGGCATGGCCACCAACATTCCGCCGCACAACCTGAATGAGGTGGTGGACGCTTGCTTGCATTTGCTGCGCAACCCCGACGCGTCGATTGACGAACTGATGGAAATCGTGCCCGCGCCGGACTTCCCGACAGGCGCCATCATTTATGGCATGACGGGCGTCAAGGATGGCTACCGCACCGGGCGTGGCCGCGTGGTCATGCGCGCCAAGTGCCACTTCGAAGACATCGACAAAGGCCAGCGCCAATGCATCGTGGTCGATGAGCTGCCCTACCAAGTCAACAAAAAGACTTTGCAAGAGCGCATGGCCGAGTTGGTGCACGAAAAGAAGATCGAAGACATCAGCCACATCCAAGACGAATCCGACAAATCGGGCATGCGCCTGGTGATCGAACTCAAGCGCGGCGCAGTGCCCGAGGTGGTGCTGAACAACCTGTACAAA
>NZ_CALBEX010000165.1 GCF_937889215.1 uncultured Limnohabitans sp. | reverse complement strand
GTAATCGCGGGGTCCACCTTTATGATTTGTTCAAGCTCGAAATGACACAAATGGTCAACATAATTAAAACATGTAATCGCAGGTCCACCTTTTTGATTTTGTTCAAGCACTGAAAGGTATTTATGAAACTCGTTCGCTATGGCCAACCCGGCAAAGAAAAACCAGGCTTGATCGACGCCGACGGCCGCTTGCGCGACCTGAGCGGTGTGGTCAAAGACATCTCGCCTGACCAACTGAACGACAAGGCGCTGGCCAAGCTGGCCAAAGTCAAGACCGACAAACTGCCCTTGGTGCGTGGCAAAAAGCGTTTTGGCACGCCCATCTCGTACACCAGCAAGTTCATCGCCATTGGCCTGAACTACGCCGATCACGCGGCCGAATCGGGCATGCCCATTCCGGCCGAGCCGATCGTGTTCACCAAAGCCATTTCCTGCATTCAAGGCGCGGATGACGACGTCATGCTGCCCAAGGGCTCCAAAAAGTCCGACTGGGAAGTCGAGTTGGGCATTGTGATCGGCACCCGCACGCGTTATGTCACGCAAAAAGACGCGCTCAACCATGTGGCCGGTTACTGCGTGGTCAACGACGTGAGCGAGCGTGAATACCAACTCGAGCGCGGCGCCACCTGGGACAAGGGCAAGGGCTGCGACACTTTCGGCCCCGTGGGCCCTTGGTTGGTCACGCGCGACGAAGTGCCCAATCCGCAAGCCCTGGGTATGTGGCTGGACGTGAACGGCGTGCGTTACCAGACGGGCAACACCAAGACCATGATTTTTGGCGTGGCCAAGTTGGTCAGTTACGTGAGCCAGTTCATGACGCTGGAGCCTGGCGACATCATCACCACCGGCACACCACCCGGCGTGGGCATGGGCGTCAAGGTCGATGGCAAGTCTGCCCCTGTGTATCTCAAGCGCGGCGATGTGATGCGTTTGGGCATCGACGGTCTTGGCGAGCAGACCCAAAAAGTGGTGGCCTTCAAGCTCTGAGGCACCGGCAAGGCGCATGGCCTGGGCCTTCAGCCCGGCCATGCGTCCGTCCGTTTGATGGGCTGCACGTCAGTGTGCGCCCAGCACCGGTTCGCTGGCGCAGTGGGATCGCCAGCCGAAACATCTACACTTGGGGCCTATGTCTGAGCCCACATTCCCCCTCCCAGCCGCCCCCCAAACCGCACCTGTTCAAACGGTCGCCATTTCGCTGGACGACCGCAGTTACGACATCCAGATTGGCCAAGGCCTGCTCGGCCGCCCTGAAACCTGGGCTGGCTTGCCCAAGGCGAGCACCGCCATGATCGTGACCAATGACACGATTGCCCCGCTGTACGAAGCCGCATTGCGCAGCGCCATCGCCCCGCATTACAAGCAGGTGCACACCGTGGTGCTGCCCGACGGCGAGGCGCACAAAGACTGGCAGACCTTGAACCTGATTTTTGACGCGCTGTTGGGCCACGGTTGCGACCGCAAAACCGTGCTGTTTGCCTTGGGCGGCGGCGTGGTGGGCGACATGACCGGCTTTGCCGCCGCGAGTTACATGCGTGGCGTGCCCTTTGTGCAGGTGCCGACCACGCTCTTGTCTCAGGTCGATTCGTCGGTGGGCGGCAAAACCGCCATCAACCACCCGCTGGGCAAAAACATGATCGGCGCGTTTTACCAACCGGTGCGCGTGGTGTGCGACCTGAACACCTTGGTCACATTGCCCCCGCGTGAGCTGAGCGCGGGCCTGGCCGAAGTCATCAAATACGGCCCGATTGCCGACATGGATTTCTTGGACTGGATCGAGGCGAACATCGACGCATTGATGGCACAAGACCCGGCCGCAATGGCGCACGCCGTCCAACGCAGCTGCGAGATCAAGGCTTGGGTGGTGGGGCAGGACGAACGCGAAGCGGGCCTGCGCGTCATTCTGAATTTTGGCCACACTTTTGGCCATGCCATCGAAGCCGGTTTGGGCTTTGGCGTGTGGCTGCATGGCGAGGCTGTGGGCTGCGGCATGGTCATGGCGGCTGAACTCTCGCAGCGTTTGGGCAAGGTCGATGCGGCCTTTGTGGCGCGCCTGCGCGCCATCATCGAGCGTGCGGGTTTACCGGTGCGCGGCCCTGTGATTGACGCGGCCGACAACGCAGGCCATTACATCGAGCACATGCGCCTTGACAAAAAAGCCATCGGCGGCGACATCCAGTTTGTGGTGATCGACGGCCCCGGCAAAGCTGCGGTTTGTGGCGCACCCGATGCGATGGTGCGTGAGGTGATCAACACCTGCTGCGCTTGATGGCCATGTACGCCGAGTCCATGGCGATCTCGATCGGTTCGCAGTCCAGCTTGTCGGCGCTGGCCTGCGACCCGGCGCAAACCCGAGGTCGACGGTTTGCTGAAGCCCCAGCGCCAACACGCAACGCATTCCAGCGCGACCGCGACCGCATCGTGCATTCCACCGCGTTTCGGCGGCTCGTCTACAAGACGCAGGTGTTCTTGAACCACGAAGGCGATTTGTTCCGCACGCGCCTGACGCATTCGCTCGAAGTCGCCCAACTGGGGCGGTCCATTGCCCGCGCCTTGGGCCTGAACGAAGATTTGGTGGAAGCCGTGGCGTTGGCGCACGACCTGGGCCACACGCCTTTTGGACACGCGGGGCAAGACACGCTGAACGAATGCATGGCCGAGCACGGCGGCTTTGAGCACAACCTCCAAAGCCTGCGCGTGGTCGATAAGCTGGAAGAACGCTACCCCGCGTTTGACGGGCTCAACCTGAGTTTTGAAACCCGCGAGGGTGTGCTCAAACATTGCTCGCGTACGAATGCTGAACATCTGGAGCAGACCGAGCCAGGCGGTGTGGGGCGGCGCTTCATCGACCGCACCCAGCCCAGCCTGGAGGCGCAGCTGTGCAACCTGGCCGATGCGATTGCTTACAACGCGCACGACATCGACGACGGCGTGCGTTCCGGGCTGATCAGCATGGAGCAACTTTTGCAGGTGGAGCTGTTTGCGCACTACCACCAGCAGACCCTGGGCGAGCATCCTGGCTTGTCGGCCAAGCCCCGTCGCGTTTTGTACGAAACCATTCGCCGCATGTTGAGCGACCAGGTGTACGACGTGATCGACACCACCCGCCGGGCCGTTGCCGACTCGGGTGTGGGCTCGTTGGAAGAAGCCCGCTTGGCTGGGCCGCTGGTGGCGTTCAGCCCGGGCATGAAGGCGCGCAGCGGCGAGCTCAAAAAGTTTTTGTTCGCGCAGCTCTACCGTCACCCGCAGGTCATGCACACCACCGGACAGGCGCAGCAGGTGGTGCGCGAGTTGTTCGCCGCTTACGTGAGTCAACCTGCGGAAATGCCCGCCGATTTTGCAGCCAACGCCGACCTGCACCGCTCGGTGGCCGACTACATCGCCGGCATGACCGACCGCTTCGCCCTGCGCGAACACGAACGCCTGACGGGGCGCAAGTTGTTGTGAGCTCGGCGGGGTCATTTTTTGCAGTGAGACATCTTGTAGGTCGGCGCCTTCAGGTCCGACAACCGCCCGTCATGTCGGGGCTGAAGCCGCCGACCTACTGGGGAGCGTGTTCGGTAATTTGTAGGTCGGCACCTTCAGGTCCGACAAGCGCCCATCAAAATGGCCGACGTCGGCCATTCTTTCACCGCATCACCCCTCCGATGCCATGACCGCAACGCCTGATCACCGTGCCGCCTGGCTCGTCGTCCTTGCTGGCGGCGTAGCGGCCTTGCAGGTGGGCAAACTGCCGCCCGCCTTGCCCGCGCTGCAGGCTGAGCTGGGTCTCACGCTGGTGCAGTCCGGTTTCCTCTTGTCCATGGTGCAACTCGCTGGCATGAGTTTGGCGGTGTTCATGGGCCTGCTGGCCGATGGCATGGGTCTGAAGCGCAGCATGGTGCGCGGCCTGTGCCTGCTGGCGCTGGCCAGTGGCCTGGGCGCATTTGCCACATCCGTCACCGCTTTGCTGGTGCTGCGGGCCATCGAAGGCTTGGGCTTTTTGCTGGTGGCTTTGCCCGCACCGGCCCTGATCCGCCGCTTGGTGCCTGTGGCCCAACTGCCGGGCATGCTGGGCGTGTGGGGCGCGTACATGCCCACGGGCACGGCGCTGGCCTTGTTGGTGGGGCCAATTTTCATTCCGGCTTGGGGTTGGAATGCTTGGTGGGGTTTGTTTGCGGGGGTGTCGTTGGCCATGGCGGCGGCTTTGCTGCGGGTGGTGCCCGCCGATCCGGTGGCGGCTCACCCACGGCAAGCGCATGGCCCGGGCGTGGGGGCCTGGCAGCGCTTGCGCAGCACCTTGGGCGCGCGCGGCCCTTGGCTGGTGGCGCTCACCTTTGGCATGTATTCAGGGCAATGGTTGGCGGTGGTCGGATTTTTGCCGTCCATTTATGCCGCCGCTGGCGTGAGCGGGGCGCTGCTGGGTGTGCTCACGGCGCTGGCGGCTGCGGTGAACATCGCAGGCAACATGGCGTCTGGCCGATTGTTGCAGCGCGGCTGGAGCCCCCGCACCACGCTGTGGCTGGGCTTTGGCGCCATGGCGCTGGGCAGCACCGTGGCTTTTGCCGCCATCACCGAGGGATGGCCATGGCTGCGTTTTGTCGGGGTGCTGTTGTTCTCGGGCATGGGCGGCTTGGTGCCGGGCACGCTGTTCAGCTTGGCGGTGCGTCTGGCCCCGGGTGAGCAGCAAGTGGCCACCACCGTGGGCTGGGTGCAGCAGTTGTCGGCGTTGGGCCAGTTTTTGGGACCGCCGGTGGTGGCGGCCTTGGCGGCACGCGCGGGCGGCTGGCAGCTCACGCCGCTGTTCACTCTGGGGTGTTGTGCGGTGGGTGCGGCGCTGGCTTGGATGGCAGGGCGTGAGGTCCAAGGCCCAAGTACGCAGGCACAATCTCGCCCATGACCGACATGAACACCCCCGAAATCGCCGACACCGTGCGCTGGCTTGAGCGCGCCGTGATTGGCCTGAACCTGTGCCCGTTTGCCAAAGCCCCGCATGTCAAGGGCCAGATCCATTACGTGCTGAGCGAGGCTAAAGGACTCGAAGGCTTGCGTGACGAACTGATCGAACAGCTGCAGGCCCTGGCCGCCACGCCTGCCGAAGAGCGCGAGACCGTGCTCTTGATCGTGCCGCAGATGCTGCAATATTTTCTGGAGTTCAACGACTTTTTGGACGAAGCCGATGCTGTGTTGCAAGAGCTCGATCTGGAGGGCGTGTTTCAGGTCGCAAGTTTTCACCCACAGTTTCAGTTTGCCGACACCGATCCGGATGACATCGGCAACTTCACCAACCGCTCGCCTTACCCCACGCTGCACTTGCTGCGCGAGGAAAGCATCGACCGGGCGGTGGAGGCCTTCCCCGAGGCCGAGATGATTTACGAGACCAACATCGAGACCCTGGACAAGTTGGGGGCAGAGGGCTGGAAAAAGCTCGATGTCGGTCCAAGCCCTTGAAGCTGTAGGAGCGACGCCCTCGTCGCAATAGACACAGCCTGATCGCCGCGAGGGCGCGGCTGCCACATAAAAACCATGAAGAAAAAAACACCTCACGTCGACAGTCAGGCCTTGCCGCCCGAAGTGCGCCCCGGCCAGTCCATCGAATTGCTCAAAGAGCTGCACATCCTGACCCGTGACGGCAAGCTCAACCAAGACTCGCGCCGCAAGCTCAAGCAGGTCTACCACCTGTTCCAGTTCATCGACAAGCTGCTCAAGGAGTTGCCCGCCAGCGACACGGGTCCCACGCTGGCCGACCACGGTGCGGGCAAGTCGTATTTGGGCTTCATCATTTACGACTTGTTTTTCAAGGCACTGGGTCAAGGCACGATCTACGGCATCGAAACGCGCAGCGAATTGGTCGAGTCGTCACGCCAACTGGCCGATCGCCTGGGTTTTGAGCGCATGCGCTTTTTGAACGTGAGCGTGGCCGAATCCACCCAAAGCACCGAATTACCCGAACAGATCGACGTGGTCACGGCACTGCACGCCTGCGACACCGCCACCGACGATGCCATCGCTTTTGGCCTGCAAAAGAAGGCCAAGTTCATGGTTTTGGTGCCTTGCTGCCAAGCCGAATTGGCCCGGGCGCTCAACCAAAACAAGGCGCTGAATTTGCAGCGCACGCCCCTGGCCGAGTTGTGGCGGCACCCCCTGCACACCCGCGAAGTGGGCAGCCAACTCACCAACGTGTTGCGCTGCCTGTATCTGGAGTCACAGGGTTACACCGTCACCGTGACCGAGCTGGTGGGCTGGGAACACTCCATGAAAAATGAGCTGATCTTGGCCAAATTCACCGGGCAGAAAAAGCGCGCCTCAGGGGAGCGCCTGCAGGCGCTGCTGAAAGAGTTTGGGGTGGGGGATTGGATGGGCGGGCGGTATCCCTTGATTTAATGGGGGTCAGATCCCAATTAAACTGGCGCTTTTAGACAAAGCAATCGCCCATGGCCCGCCAGCCCCGCCTCACCGTTGCCGGATACCCGCACCACGTCATCCAGCGCGGCAACGACCGCAAAGCCATCGTGCAAGACGATGCAGACCGGGCGCGTTTGCTGGCGCTGTGGCAAGAGCAGGCCGTGCTGTTCAAAGTGGCGATCCATGCCTACGTGGTCATGGACAACCACTTCCATTTGCTGCTCACCCCCGAAACCGACGATGGCTTGCCCCGCATGATGCAGGCGGTGGGCCGGGCTTATGTGCGCTACTTCAATTTGCGGCACCAGCGCACAGGTACCCTCTGGGAGGGCCGTTACCGCAGCAACCTCATTGAGAGTGAGCGCTATCTTTTGGCGTGCATGGTCTACATCGATCTGAACCCCGTGCGGGCCGGTATGGTGGCGCATGCGGCCGACTTCCCGTGGTCGAGCCACAGGCACTGTATTGGGCAGGTGAGTGACAAGATGGTGACGCCCCACGCCCTGTTTTGGGGCTTGGGCAACACGCCTTTTGCCCGAGAAGCGGCATACGCCGAGTTGGTGCAGGCGGGACTGGCGCAAACTGACAAAGACCACCTCACCCGCAGCGCCTTGTCAGGTTGGGCGCTGGGGTCTGCTGATTTTGTGGGGGCGCTGCAGCAGTCGACCCCGCGGCGACTGGCTCCTCGCAAGGCGGGGCGGCCTTTTAAAAAGACCCGTTGAAAAGCCCAACCGTTTAATCTGCCCCCAATTGATTTCAAGTTAAGTCTGGTGATGAATTAATTGGGATCTGACCCCAATTATTTATCTTGGCATGTTTGCTGCAGTGCAGTAAACTACCCCCCCTGCGTAAAACTCTAGGAGAGCGCCATGACCACGGCAGCTGAGAAAGAACATTTCCAAACGACCGGTCTGTATGACCCGGCCAATGAGCACGATGCTTGCGGTGTGGGCTTTGTTGCCCACATCAAGGGTCACAAGACCCATGCCATCGTGACGCAGGCACTCAAGATCCTCGAAAACCTGGACCACCGCGGCGCTGTGGGGGCCGATGCCCTCATGGGCGACGGTGCCGGTATCTTGATCCAGCTGCCCGACGCGTTGTACCGCGACGAGATGGCCAAACAGGGCATCAACTTGCCACCCTTCGGTGAGTACGGTGTGGGCATGGTCTTCTTGCCCAAAGAGCACGCCTCGCGCATGGCTTGTGAGCAAGAGCTCGAACGCGCCGTCAAGGCCGAAGGCCAAGTGGTGTTGGGCTGGCGCGATGTGCCCGTCAACCGTGACATGCTCATGTCGCCCCGCGTGCGCGAAAAAGAGCCGGTCATGCGCCAGATCTTCATCGGTCGGGGTGCAGACGTGATCGTGCAGGATGCGCTCGAGCGCAAGCTGTACGTGATCCGCAAGACGGCCAGCGCTGCTATCCAGGCGCTGAACCTGACGCACAGCAATGAGTACTACATCCCCAGCATGTCC
>NZ_CALBEX010000164.1 GCF_937889215.1 uncultured Limnohabitans sp. | reverse complement strand
CGTGGGCCAGGTCATGAACGCTGTGCAGCGCGCAGGCATCGCCAAAGTCGGCTTCATCACCGACCCGGGGAACTGACATGAAACCGAGCACCGGCTTTCAGAGTCACCTGCCCCCCTCCCTGAGTCCGCCCGAAGAGGACGAGCTGATGATGGACATCAACACCACCCCGCTGATCGACGTGATGCTGGTGCTGTTGATCATGCTGATCATCACCATCCCGCCGCAATTGCACGCCGTCAACCTGGATATGCCCGTGGCCAGCGCCGCGCCGCCCCCCACACCACCACAGGTCATTCGCATCGACATCGATGCCAACTCGGTGATCTCGTGGAACGGACAGGCCCTGACGGATCGGCTGGCGTTGCAAGCTCAATTGAGCCAGGCCGCGGCACTGCAGCCCCAACCCGAGCTGCACATCCGATCGCACCCGAAGGCGAAATACGAAGCGACGGCCGCCGTGCTGGCAGGGGCCCAACGGCAAGGCTTGAACAAGTTGGGCATTTTGGGCACCGAAACATTGAGCCCGTAATCAATTCATCCAAAGCCCCACTTTTCTCTGCAGCTTATCTTTCTAACCGCAATCCGCGTGCGGTTTGACTGGCATACGGCAACCAGCCACGGCGTTGCCAACGCCGCCACATGAGGTAGCCGCGCCAACATTCGTCGAGCACATAGGCCAACCAAATGCCATTGAGGCCCCACCAACGGCCCATGAGCCACGAGCCCAACCCCAAGATGAAGACAATGGATGCGGCACTGGCCCAGACGGGGAAGTGCACGTCGCCGGTAGCGCGCAAAGCGCCGATGACAATGAGGTTGAACACCCGCCCAAGCTCCAAGGCCACCGACAACCACAGCAGGGTTTGGGCGGCTTGCACGATGGCCGGGTCTTGGGTGAAGCCACGCACGACCCAGGGTGCGGCCAGGGCCGCGATGAGCACACAGGCCCCCGAGGCCAGCATGCCGTTGCGCACGCCTTTGCGCACCAAGTCATCGGCTTGGCGAAAGCGCCGAGCACCCACCAAGCGCCCCACCATGATCTCGCAGGCCCAGCCAATGGCCATGCTGATGAGCAAGACGTATTTGAGAATTTGCAGCGTGTAGGAGTGGGTGGCCAAGGCCGCCACGCCCAAGCCTGCGGTAGCGGCCAAAGACACCATGAAGGCCAAGCGGTAAATCAACTCCAATGCCGCGCCGGGCAAGCCGATGCGCAGCACCGGGCCGAGCACCCGCATCGGCAGCGCCCACCAGTGGTGAGCCTTTGGGTGCAGGTCCATGCGCCGGTGCCAAAAGCCCAAGTGCAGGGCCAGCCCCAAGGCACGGCTGAGCAAAAAGGCCACGGCATAACCGTTGAGGCCCCAACCCGCCCAGTCGCCCCAACCGCGCATGAAGACCACGGCCAGCAACACATGCGCGCCGTACATGGCCACCATGATCCACAACGATTCGCGCGCAAAAAGGTGAGCGCGCAAGACCGAGGCCATGCTGATGTTGTAGACCTCCAGCAGCATGGCTGGGGCCAAGAGCAGCATGAAAGTGGTGGCCAACGGCACGATCTCGGCCGGGGCGTTGAGCCAGTCCAAGGTCAAGCCACTGCCCCACACCAGCCAGGCCGCAGCCATCAAGCCCGCCCAGGTGCTGCTGGCCAGGGCCATGTAGGCGGTTTGGTGGGCCTCGGCCAAGCGTCCGCTGCCCAAAGTTTGTGTGACCACGATGCCCAAGCCGATGGCCAAGACCCGAAACAACACAAACAGGGTTTCCAAGACCTGTTGGGTCAGGCCAAAAGTACCGGCGGCCGCGTCCGAGGTGTGCGAAGCCAGATAAAGCCCCACCATGGCCACGCTCATGCCGAGCAAAAACTCGCCAAAGATGGGCGCAGCGATGGCGTTGAGGCGGGTGCGCGGTGCTGGGGTCATGGGGTGCAAGGTTTGAGCAAAAAGCGCCTAACAGTCATGTCGCGGCGGAGAGCGCCCTGTTACTCAAAGTTGTCACCGATCCCCGAACTGCAGTATCCCTGCACCTTCAGTGCATGCCCGTCACGCGGGTGCCACCACCACTTGGAATGTCACATCCATCATGCTGGGCGCAGGAAGGCGCAGCCCCAGGGCTCACAACGCAGGCGCTGCGCCTCGACGTGCACACCGTGGGTGCCGCTCTCGGTCATGGCGCTGGCTTGCGCCCACTCGGTGGGCAGGCTGAGTTCGGTGGCGCGGTCGCTGAAGTTGAAGACGCACAACACACGCTCACCGTCGTGCTCGCGCACAAAGGCCAAGGTCTGCTCGTGCGTGTCCCACAGCTGCATGTCGCCGTGGATGAGCGCGGGCTGTTGTTTGCGCCAGGCGATGATTTGCTTGAAGTAGCTCAGCAGGCTGTCCGGGCCGGTTTGTTGGTCCACGGCCAAGGCGGTG
>NZ_CALBEX010000163.1 GCF_937889215.1 uncultured Limnohabitans sp. | reverse complement strand
GGCACACCCGACTACTGGCGCGGCCAGGTATTGATGCTGCAAGAGCAAGTCGAGCAAATGCGCGAGCCTGCCTTGATGGTGTGAGTTCAGCGCTTGGCAGGCATCACACCCAGCGCCATCGCGCAACCGATCAGGGCCGGTTGCTCGGCGCGAATTACATAGGTCGGGATGCGTTTCATGTAGTCGCCAAAGCGGCCTTTAGACTCAAACGCAGCCCTGAAGCCTGATTGTGCAAAGTAATCGCCCAAGCGGCCGATCACGCCGCCGCCGATGTAAATGCCGCCGCGTGCACCCAGCGTCACGGCCAGGTTGGCCGCTGCGTTGCCCAGCAAGCGGCACATGCGTTCGACGGCCTCTTCGCAGGCCAGGTCCTTGGTCGCCAAGGCGCGTTCGGTGATCTGCGCAGCCGCCAGAGATTCGGCCTCGGTGCCGTTGAGTTCACAAATGGCGCGGTACAAATTTTCCAGGCCCATGCCCGAGATGGCCCTTTCAGCCGAGACGTGCGGGTAAGTGCGCCACAAAATGCGCAGGATATCCGCCTCGCGCTCGCAGGTGGGTGCCAGGCTCACATGCCCGCCTTCGCCTGCAATGGGCACCCAGTCGCCCCGGCGTGAGCGCACCAACGACGACACGCCCAAGCCAGTGCCCGGGCCAATCAGGCCTTTGGGGGCATCGGGCACAGGTTCGCCCGAGCCGATTTGTGTCAAATCTTTGCCCGTCAGGGCGGGAGCGGCCATGGCCATGGCCTCCCAGTCGTTGAGCATGAGCAGGCTGTTCAGGCCCAGCGCCTGGCGCGTGGCTTCGATGGAAAACTGCCAGTGGTTGTTGGTCATCTTGAGCACATCGCCATCGATCGGGTTGGCGATGGCAATGCAGGCCTGCGACACCGCAGGACGGCCCACTTGCTGCAAATAAGCCTGTGCGGCGCTTGCCAGGTCTGGGTACTGACCGGTGGGCAAGGTCACTTCGTGTGTGATGGGTTGCTGGTCGCCGCAAACCAAGGCAAAGCGGGCATTGGTGCCGCCAATGTCGCCCAGCAGTCGGGACGCAGGGGGGCTGTTCGGTGTGTCCATCTTTGGGCTCGTTTCGGTCGATAGGGTGAAAAATGCGGCAAACCCGCCTTTCGGGGGTGCAGGCAAGGTCAAGCGCAAGGTTATCAGGCCTGCAGGGTCGACAGGCCCGTATCAGTTACCAACAGGTTTCGAGTTGGTCTGGCCGATGGACGAGGCCAAGGGCAGGTGCAAACGCACACGCAGGCCGTGTGGGGCGTTGTCGCTCAGCGCCACACTGCCTTGGTGGCGCCATGAACGCCCATTTGTTTGACCAAGCGACAGGCCAAAGAGTTGGGTGACAGCCCGGAGAAGGGTGCAACAAGTGGCCATGAACGCTGGTTGCGTGTTTATTTTTTCGGCTCGTAAAGCACCCCCCCCCCCCCGACCCCCACGCCCACCGGGCCGGACTGGGCGTTCACCCCCGCACTTACACCGCCCGTGCCCACATTCACGCCAATCGACACACCGGGCAAGATGGGCACATTCACGCCGATGCCCGCGCCGGTGTGGATGTTGCTGCAGCCGGTCAGGCCGACAGCCAGGGCCAGCCAGGCCAGGATTTTGTTCAAGGATGGGCGCGAGGCCAAGGGTTTTTGCAGAGATGTCATGCGCTGATTGAACCACCGTTCTGCTGGAGATTTGTAAGCCATTGTGAACAGCGGCCTAAGGGGTTTGTGGGCTTGAGAAAACCATTGGGCATGGCTATGCCAGTGTCGCCCAAACCACTTTTACAAATCTAAGTTTGAAACTTCGATGTGTACGAAGCCGCGCCTGTACGGGGTTCGTTGTGCAATTCAAGTTAAAAAGCCCCGCCAAACGGGCGTCTGGCGGGGCTTTTTCTGGTGTTCCGGACCGAGTCCGGTGTGGCAAAGTGAAGATCAGCTCAGCAAAGCATTCACCCGCTTCACGTAGGCCGCCGGGTCAGCCGGTAAACCGCCTTCGGCCAGCACGGCTTGGTCAAACAGGATGTGGGCCAGGTCGTGGAAGTGCACCGAGCCTTCGAGCTTTTTGACCAGCGCGTGATCGGGGTTGACTTCGAGCACGGGTTTGACTTCAGGGGCGCTTTGCCCAGCTTGTTTGAGCATACGGGCCAGTTGCATGCTCATGCCGTCGTCGGTGACGACCAGGCAGGCGGGGCTGTCCACCAAGCGGCTGGTCACGCGCACGTCTTCGGCTTTGTCTTTCAGCGCTTCTTTCAGCTTGGCCAGCACGGGTTTGAAAGTTTCAGCCGCGTCTTCGGCGGCTTTCTTTTCTTCTTCGTCTTGCAGCTTGCCCAAGTCAAACGCGCCCTTGGCCACGCTTTGCAGCGGGGTGCCATCAAACTCGTTCACAAAGTTCAGCGCCCACTCGTCCACGC
>NZ_CALBEX010000162.1 GCF_937889215.1 uncultured Limnohabitans sp. | reverse complement strand
CGGACCAAACCCCACGTCAACGTGGGCACCATCGGTCACGTTGACCACGGCAAAACCACACTGACAGCTGCCATCACGACCGTGTTGGCCGTGAAATTCGGTGGCTCTGCCAAAGCGTACGACCAGATCGACGCTGCACCCGAAGAAAAAGCCCGTGGTATCACGATCAACACCGCCCACGTTGAGTACGAGACGGCTAACCGTCACTACGCCCACGTGGACTGCCCCGGCCACGCTGACTATGTGAAGAACATGATCACTGGTGCTGCCCAGATGGACGGCGCTATTTTGGTGTGCTCCGCTGCTGACGGCCCTATGCCTCAGACCCGCGAGCACATCTTGTTGGCCCGTCAAGTTGGCGTGCCTTACATCATCGTGTTCCTGAACAAGTGCGACATGGTTGACGACGCTGAGTTGTTGGAGCTGGTCGAAATGGAAGTGCGCGAGTTGTTGTCCAAGTACGATTTCCCAGGCGACGACACCCCCATCATTCAAGGTTCAGCCAAGCTGGCCCTCGAAGGCGACAAAGGCCCATTGGGCGAAGAAGCCATCATGAAGTTGGCTGACGCACTGGACAACTACATCCCTACACCAGAGCGTGCAGTGGACGGCGCATTCTTGATGCCCGTGGAAGACGTGTTCTCCATCTCCGGTCGCGGCACTGTGGTGACTGGCCGTATCGAGCGCGGTATCGTCAAAGTCGGCGAAGAGATCGAAATCGTCGGTATCAAAGACACTGTCAAGACCACTTGCACAGGCGTTGAGATGTTCCGCAAGTTGCTCGACCAAGGTCAAGCCGGTGACAACGTCGGCATTTTGCTGCGCGGCACCAAGCGCGAAGACGTCGAGCGCGGCCAAGTGCTGTGCAAGCCAGGCTCAATCAAGCCACACACCCACTTCACGGGCGAGATCTATGTCTTGTCCAAAGACGAAGGTGGCCGTCACACGCCTTTCTTCAACAACTACCGTCCCCAGTTTTACTTCCGTACGACTGACGTGACAGGCGCGATCGAATTGCCAGAAGGCAAAGAGATGGTGATGCCTGGTGACAACGTGTCGATCACTGTGAAGTTGATCAACCCCATTGCGATGGAAGAAGGCTTGCGCTTCGCCATCCGCGAAGGCGGCCGTACCGTTGGCGCTGGCGTTGTGGCCAAGATCATCGCTTAATTTTTTGTGGCTCAGTGACGCAAAGGCCTGTCCTTTGCGCGCTGTGATCAGAACACTCACCACAAGGAATTGACATGTCATCCAAGCAAAAAATCCGCATCCGCCTGAAGGCGTTTGACTACAAACTGATCGACCAGTCCGCTGCCGAGATCGTTGACACCGCCAAGCGCACCGGCGCGATTGTCAAGGGCCCAGTGCCTTTGCCAACACGCATGAAGCGTTTTGACATCTTGCGTTCACCGCACGTCAACAAAACCAGCCGTGACCAGTTGGAAATCCGCACGCACCAGCGTTTGATGGACATCGTGGACCCGACTGATAAAACAGTCGATGCCTTGATGAAACTCGATCTGCCAGCTGGCGTGGACGTCGAAATCAAGCTGCAGTGATGCAGTTTGGGGTGGCTGCAAGGCCATTCAAAAATTGAAATAGCGCCCGATTTGCCAGAAATGGCGAGTCGGGCTATAATTTCAGGCTCACCTCTTTTGGGGTGAGATTTATTAACAGTCTTTCACATACCAAACGGGGCTGCCAATTGAAGTGGCCTCGGTGGAAGTTTTGGAGAAAACAATGAGTCTGAGCAACTCCCTCGGGTTGCTGGGTCGCAAGGTGGGCATGATGCGTCTGTTCACTGATGATGGGGATTCCGTTCCTGTCACAGTGCTGGATGTGTCTAACAACCGCGTATCCCAGGTCAAAACCCAAGAGAACGATGGCTATGTCGCTTTGCAAGTGACATTTGGTGCCCGCAAGGCATCGCGCGTGACCAAGCCTATCGCTGGTCACTTGGCCAAAGCCGGTGTTGAAGCCGGTGAAATCATTCAAGAATTCCGCGTGACCGCCGACACAGCTGCCCAGTACGCCGCAGGCGCGACTGTGCCCGTGGCTGCCGTGTTTGCTGTGGGCCAGAAAGTGGACGTGCAAGGCACTTCCATCGGTAAAGGCTTCACCGGCACGATCAAGCGTCATAACTTCAAATCGCAGCGCGCATCGCACGGTAACAGCCGTTCGCACAACGTGCCCGGTTCGATTTCGATGGCGCAAGATCCAGGTCGCGTGTTCCCAGGCAAAAAAATGTCGGGTCACCTCGGTGATGTGACTTGTACCACGCAGAACCTCGCCGTGATCCGTGTTGACGAAGCCCGTGGCCTGTTGATGGTCAAGGGTGCCATTCCCGGTTCCAAAGGTGGTTTCGTGACCGTGCGTCCCGCCGTTAAAGTTAAAGGAGCGAACTGATGCAGCTCGAACTCCTGAACGACCAAGGTCAAGCCGCCTCCAAAGTGGACGCGCCTGAGACTGTGTTCGGTCGTGAATACAACGAAGCCCTGATCCACCAAATCGTGGTGGCTTACCAGGCCAATGCCCGTCAAGGCACCCGCGCTCAAAAGGACCGTGAACAAGTTCACCACTCCACCAAAAAGCCTTTTAAACAAAAAGGTACGGGTCGCGCTCGTGCTGGTATGACTTCCTCGCCTTTGTGGCGTGGCGGTGGTCGGATTTTCCCGAACATGCCCGACGAAAACTTCACACAGAAGATCAACAAGAAGATGTACCGCGCTGGTATGGCTTCGATCTTCTCGCAGCTGGCCCGCGAAGGCCGTCTGGCTGTGGTGGATTCCTTCAAGGTTGAGACGCCTAAAACCAAGCAGTTGGCTGCGAAGTTCAAGGCCATGAGTCTCGACAACGTGCTGGTGATCGCTGACGAAGTCGACGAAAACCTGTACTTGGCATCGCGCAACCTGATCAACATCCTGATTGTTGAGCCACGTTACGCCGATCCCGTGTCTTTGGTGAACTTCAAGAAAGTCCTCGTGACCAAAGGTGCCATGGACAAACTCAAGGAGATGTTTGCATGAGCGCCGTGAAGTTTGACGAAGGTCGTCTGATGTCCGTGCTGGTGGCTCCCATCGTGTCCGAAAAGGCCACCATGGTTGCTGAAAAATCCAACACTGTGACGTTCAAAGTGCTGCAGGATGCCACCAAGCCTGAAATCAAAGCCGCTGTGCAATTGATGTTCAAGGTCGAGGTCAAAGGCGTGTCTGTGGTGAATACCAAGGGCAAGACCAAGCGTTTTGGCAAAACCATTGGCCGTCGCGACAACGTTCGCAAGGCTTATGTCACGCTGCAACCAGGTCAAGAGCTGAACCTGTCCGGGGAGGCCGCGTAATCATGGCTGTCATCAAGATCAAACCGACATCCCCAGGCCGTCGTGGCGTGGTGAAGGTCACGCGTGACCACCTGCACAAAGGTGAAGGTTACGCGCCGTTGCTGGAACCCCAGCACCAAAAATCGGGCCGTAACAACAACGGTCACATCACAACTCGCCACAAAGGCGGTGGTCACAAGCACCACTACCGCGTGGTGGACTTCAAGCGCAACAAAGATGCGATCCCGGCGAAAGTCGAGCGCATCGAGTACGACCCTAACCGTACTGCGCACATTGCTTTGCTGTGCTACGCCGATGGCGAGCGCCGTTACATCATTGCCCCCCGTGGCATTGAAGCCGGTGCCACCCTGATGTCGGGCGCAGAAGCCCCGATCCGCGCTGGCAACACCTTGCCAATCCGCAACATCCCCGTGGGTTCGACCATCCATTGCATCGAGCTCAAGCCCGGTGCGGGTGCTCAAATCGCTCGCTCGGCTGGTGCTTCGGCTACTTTGCTGGCTCGCGAAGGCATCTACGCTCAGGTGCGTATGCGCTCCGGTGAAGTTCGCAAGATCCACATCGAATGCCGTGCAACCATTGGTGAAGTCGCCAACGAAGAACACAGCCTGCGCCAACTGGGCAAGGCCGGTGTCAAGCGTTGGATGGGTATCCGTCCAACCGTTCGTGGCGTGGCCATGAACCCGGTCGATCACCCGCACGGTGGTGGCGAAGGCCGTACCGGCGAAGGCCGTCATGCAGTAGACCCGTGGGGCAACCTCACCAAGGGCTACCGTACCCGTAACAACAAGCGCACACAGGTCATGATCGTGTCGCGTCGCAAGAAGTAAGGGTTAGACAATGACACGCTCTCTCAAAAAGGGTCCATTCGTTGACCACCACTTGTTGGCCAAGGTTGAAAAAGCCGTTGCCACCAAAGACAAAAAGCCCGTCAAGACTTGGTCGCGTCGCTCTATGGTTCTGCCCGATTTCATCGGTCTGACCATCGCCGTTCACAACGGCAAGCAACACGTTCCTGTTTATGTGACCGACCAGATGGTTGGGCACAAATTGGGCGAATTCGCACTGACCCGGACATTCAAGGGTCATCCTGCGGACAAAAAAGTCCAGAAGAAATAAGGAAAGACCATGGAAACACGTGCAGTCCTCCGGGGCGTCCGTTTGTCGGTCGATAAAGGCCGCTTGGTCGCCGATTTGATTCGCGGTAAAAAAGTGGATCAAGCTCTGAACATCCTGACATTCACGCAGAAAAAAGCTGCGGGCATCGTCAAGAAGGTTTTGGAGTCCGCCATCGCCAACGCTGAACACAACGACGGTGCTGACATCGACGAGTTGAAGGTGAAAACCATCTACGTCGAACAAGGCACCACGCTCAAGCGTTTCACCGCCCGCGCCAAAGGCCGCGGTAACCGTATCAGCAAACCCACATGCCATGTGTATGTGACGGTCGGCAACTAAGCCAGGGAAGAAACATGGGACAAAAAATCCATCCTACCGGCTTCCGTTTGGCCGTCAGCCGTAACTGGTCCAGCCGTTGGTACGCCAGCAACAAAGACTTCGCCGGCATGCTGGCCGAAGACATCAAGGTGCGTGAGTACCTCAAGGCCAAGCTCAAGAACGCTGCGGTTTCCCGCGTGCTGATTGAGCGTCCAGCCAAGAGCGCCCGCATCACCATCTTCTCGGCTCGTCCAGGTGTGGTGATCGGCAAAAAAGGCGAAGACATCGAGTTGCTCAAGAAAGAACTCGCGCTTCGTCTGGGTGTGCCAGTGGCCGTGAACATCGAAGAAGTGCGCAAGCCCGAAATCGATGCGCAGCTGATCGCTGACAGCATCACGCAACAGCTCGAAAAGCGGATCATGTTCCGCCGCGCCATGAAGCGCGCCATGCAAAACGCCATGCGTCTGGGTGCCCAAGGCATCAAGATCATGTCGGCTGGCCGCTTGAACGGCATCGAAATTGCGCGTACCGAGTGGTATCGCGAAGGCCGTGTGCCATTGCACACCCTGCGTGCTGACATCGACTACGCCACTTCCGAAGCCAAGACCACCTACGGCATCATTGGTGTCAAGGTCTGGGTCTACAAAGGTGACACCTTGGGTCGCAACGACGCGCCTGCACTGGCTGAGCCACGTGCCGAAGAAGAACGCCGCCCACGTGGTCCACGCCGTGATGCACGTCCTGGTGAGCGCCCCGCAGGCGATCGCCGTGGTGGCCCACGTCGTCCCGCAGGCACCAACACAGCACCTACCGACGGCAGCGACAAGCCTGCCGGCGCAGGTGGTGATGCCAAACCCGCCGTTAAGCGCGTACGCACAGTCGCCGCGCCAGCTGCAGCAGCTGACGGTCAATAAGGAGTAATTACATGCTGCAACCTGCTCGCAGAAAGTTCCGCAAGGAACAGAAGGGCCGCAACACCGGCGTCGCTACCCGTGGCAACACGGTGGCGTTCGGTGACTTCGGCCTGAAGTCCACAGACCGCGGCCGTTTGACGGCCCGTCAGATCGAAGCCGCACGTCGTGCGATTTCCCGTCACGTCAAACGTGGTGGTCGGATCTGGATTTGCGTGTTCCCCGACAAGCCGATTTCCACCAAGCCTGCTGAAGTGCGTATGGGTAACGGTAAAGGTAACCCCGAATACTACGTGGCTGAAATCCAACCCGGTAAGGTGCTCTACGAAATCGTAGGCGTGCCAGAAGAGTTGGCCCGTGAAGCCTTCAAATTGGCCGCTGCCAAGTTGCCCTTGCGCACCACTTTTGTGGCACGCATGATTGGCCAGTAATTCAGGAGAAATAAGAAATGAAAGCTGCTGAACTGCGCCAAAAAGACGTTGCTGGTGTGAAAGACGAGATCAAAGCGCTCCAAAGAGCCCACTTTGGTCTGCGCATGCAAAAAGCCACGCAACAACTCGGCAATACCGGAACGTTGAGCGAAACCCGTCGCTCCATCGCTCGTGCCAAAACCATCCTTGCCCAAAAGCAAGCCGCCAAGTAAGGAGTGACCATGACGGAAGCTAAAACATCCCTCAAGCGCACCTTGATTGGCAAGGTGGTCAGCGACAAGCGCGCCAAAACCGTGAC
>NZ_CALBEX010000161.1 GCF_937889215.1 uncultured Limnohabitans sp. | reverse complement strand
TGGTGCCCGGCTTCGGCTTGCGGACCCCACAACTCGCCCCCGTCAAACACAACGGTGTACAGGTGCTCGGCTGTGCCATCAAAAGGCGGCAGCATTTTCTTCACATGCTGGTCGGGCAAAACGTGGCTGCCGTGGTGCAGCACCACGGTGCCCACATGGCCACGCACATAGCGCGGCAAACGGGTGTGGCCTTGGGGGTTGAGGTTGAGGGCGCGCACGCGTTGGCCCACAGCAAAGCGAGGCGCTTGGGTGCTGGGCCGGTCGGCCGGACTGCCTTTGGCCAAGGCGGCGTCCACCTGGGCGGCTTGCAGCACGCGCACACCGGCCACCGGGGGCGTGATGGGCTGGCCCTGAGCCAACTCGTCGGCGGTGATGAGGCCGCGCTCGATCAGCAGGTTTTGCAGTGCCTTGAGCCAGATGGCGTAGTAAGGACCTTGCACGTAGTCCAGCGGGGGCAGAGATTCGCGGGCAGAGCGGGCCAAGTCAATGTTCCACAGGCCGCTGGCGCCCATGGCCACCGTGAGCCCCAAGGCGCGGCGCTCCCATTCGCCGTGAAACAGGGGCTCGTTGGCTTCGATCTGAACTGGGCCGTAGCCTTGCAGGCCGCCCATGTCGTGCACGCCGTTCATGGGGCCACCTCTTTGACTTGCGGGTTCAACTGTGGATTCAACGGCAGTCCGGTGCCGATCATGGCGTCGCGGGTGACCAGTTGGGCCAGTTGTTCTTGGCTCCAGCCCTCGGTGCCTGCAGGGCGCTCGGGCAAGACCAAGTAACGCACTTCGGCGGTTGAGTCCCAAACGCGGATGTTTTGGCCCGGCGGCAAGGTGACGCCGAAATCGGCCAGCACGGCACGCGGCTCGATCACGGCGAGCGCGCGGTAAGCGGCGCTTTTATACCAAACCGGTGGCAGGCCCAGCACGGGCCAGGGGTAGCAGCTGCACAGGGTGCAGACCACCATGTTGTGCGTGTCGGGGGTGTTGGGCACGGCCACCATGTGCTCGCCCTGGCGGCCGGTGTAGTCCATCGAGGCGATGGCGGCGGTGGCGTCTTGCAGCAGCCAGTCCCGAAACGCCGGCTCGGCCCAGGCGCGGGCCACCACTTTGGCCCCGTTGTGCGGGCCCACATGCACCTCGTAGGTTTCGATGATGCGGTCCACGGCGGCGGGGTCCAGGTAGCCTTTTTGCGTCAGCAGGGTTTCCAGCGCGCGCACCCGCAGGTCCATCTCGCCCAGGGTGCTGTGCGCGCGGTCATGGGCGTGGTCCGCATGTGGGCTGGGCGAGTGATTGGCTTCGGCGGTCATTGGCGTCTCCTGTCGGGTTACCTTTTTAATACGGCCTTTGAAAATGTCGCTTCGCGAGGTGACGGAATGTCGGACCTGAAGGCACCGACCTACACATCCATTCCCTCTTCGGGCCTGGATGGTCGAGCATCCATTCCCTCGTTGGATCTTGATGATCGGGCATCCACTCCCTCGTAGGTCGGCGCCTTTAGGTCCGACAGCCATCTTTTCGCGAAGCGACATTTTCAAAAATCATTGGTTCACCGGCGATGTCGGACCTGAAGGCACCGACCTACAAGAGGGATCTGTCGGACCATCAACGGGGCACTTTGATGGTCTGACCCCTTGTGGTCGGGGCTTTTGGAAGCGATCATAGCGCCGCATACAATGGCGGCTTCGCCTGCGGGGCGCCCTGGCGTCACCCGCTCAACCCGAATTTGACTTTCAGTGGAGTTTCCATGTTCATTTCTTCTGCTTTTGCCCAAACCGCTCCTGCTGCTGCCTCTGGTGGCGACATGCAGTCGACCCTGATGAGCATGCTGCCGCTGCTGCTGATGTTTGTGGTGTTGTATTTTGTGATGATCCGCCCCCAGATGAAGAAGCAAAAAGAGCACCGCGCCATGATCGACGCACTGGCTAAAGGTGACGAAGTGGTGACCGCTGGTGGCTTTTTGGGCAAGGTCAGCAAGCTGGGCGAGGCTTATGTGAGCGTGGAACTGGCCACCGGCGTTGAAGTGCAAATGCAGCGCAGCGCCGTGGTGCAAGTGTTGCCCAAAGGCACCTTGAAATAAGCCTGCGCAACTGCGACCTGTTTCCGCTCTGCTTTATTAACCTGCACGCAAAGTTGTTATGAACCGTTACCCGGTCTGGAAATACGTGGTCATCGTGATCGCGATGTTGTTGGGAGCGGTCTACACCTTGCCCAACTTCTTTGGTGAAGCGCCTGCCGTTCAGGTCTCGTCGGGCAAGGCCACGGTCAAAGTGGACACTTCGACGCTGCAAAAGGTCGAAGAAACCCTCAAGGCGGCGGGGCTGAGCCCGCAATTGGTGCAGTTTGATGGCAACTCTATTCGTGCCCGCTTTGACACCCCCGACAACCAGCTCAAGGCCAAAGACGCGATCGAAAAGGCTTTGATTCCGGACACCAGCAACCCCTCTTATGTGGTGGCGCTGAACCTGGTGACGCGTTCGCCCGCTTGGCTGGGCTCGCTGCGCGCTGCCCCC
>NZ_CALBEX010000160.1 GCF_937889215.1 uncultured Limnohabitans sp. | reverse complement strand
CATGGGGGAAAAAAACCAAGCCATGGCCGCGAAAGAAAAATAATAGGCTCGCAAGCCATCGTTGAAGGTCTCGGCCGCTGCGCTGACCAGGTTCCCCCCGCGCTCTGCAAAGCGCTGACGGTCAAAGCGCTGGGCTTCAAAGTCCTCCGGCGGGGGCATGGCACCAATCACAAGGGCCACAAAGGTGTATTGCCGCATGGACCAAGAAAATCGGAAAAAAGCATACACAAAGATGCCCACCAAGACCAAAATTTTGAATTCAAAAACCAGCAAAGGCGTGGTCTGCGCAAACGGGATCTCACCCACCAGCTCTGCCGCCTTGTCGGTGGTGCCCAAAAGCGCAAACAAGCCGCCGATGATGATGATGCTGGTGGAAGAAAAAAAGGCTGGTGTCTGCGACAAGTTTTGAGTGATCAGGCCATCGAGCATGCGCGGGTCGCGTCCGGTGGCCTGCATCATCCACAGCTGTCGGTAACGGTTGGTGGTGGCAATCAGGCTTTGGTCACGCAGGCCACGCACCTTGGCCAACCAGGCATAACCCACCCACAAGGCAAAAAAGGAAAACAGTGCCAGCCAATCCAGCCAAGGCAACATGGTGATGATTTTCATGCCCCCATCCTAGCAAGTGGCAAGCGCTATCGGGGTCATCTCTGCCTTGGTCCCATAAAAAAAACCGGGGTGATGGCGATCACCCCAGCTTTTGCAGACCTCAAACGACCGATCAGCCGCGCAGCTTGGCCGCCACCGCGGCCACGCGCTCGCCGTAGGCTGTGGCGGTGTCCAGGTCGCCTTGGGGAATGTCTTCGGCGGGGCTGGTGGGGCCTACTTGCCCCATCACGCCTGAGTTGGAGCCGATGCGGTTGATGTTGCCGTCGTTCAGCGCTGGCTGACCGACCCAAACCATGCCTTGCTGCATGGCCAAGGTGATGAAGTACTGGATGGTGGACAGCTTGTCACCGCTGGGGCTGGCAGAGATGGTGAAGCCGCCTGCGACTTTGTCTTTCCAGGCACTGGTGAACCAACGCTTGGACGACGCATCGGCAAACTTCTTGAACTGCCAAGAAGCCATGCCCATATAAGTGGGCGAGCCGAAGATGATGGCGTCCGCAGCGTCCAGCGTGGCCCAGTCGGCATCGGTGATGTTGCCGTCGGCATCAATGGCGATGCTCTGGGCGTTGGCGCCTTGTGCCACAAACTGGGCCAAGCGTTGGGTGTGGCCGTAGCCGGAATGGAAAACAACAACGGTTTTAGACATGAGACAGTTCCTTGAAGTAGGGTAAAAAAAAGCGGTCAAAAAATAGGTTTACAAACGATCAGGCCTGGCTTCTCCAGAACAACCGCAGCCATCAGCAGGCGGCTCAAATGG